>NZ_PTFE01000307.1:0-244 GCF_002936975.1 Bradyrhizobium sp. AC87j1 | reverse complement strand
TGCCGCAAAAGGGAATCACAAACGAATTTGCAGGGTTTGGCGGCCTCGACCTCCCAAACCCTGCAATCTCAAACCGTCTCAAATCCGAAAAACAGACTCCCGCTCAATCGCTTAAAGCCTTGTTCACATGGCGTAATCGCGGCTGACGTCTTCTTGCGAACACGAGGATCGGTACGATCGGCGTCAGCAAATCGAAAAGGAGCCGCGCTATGAAGCAGTACGTTGGTCTGGATATCTCTATGGA
>NZ_PTFE01000306.1:0-246 GCF_002936975.1 Bradyrhizobium sp. AC87j1 | reverse complement strand
GCCGGCTACAACTTCGGCCTGCTCCTGCGGTGGCTCGCAGAACTCTTGCGTGCCATTATCCGGGCGTTCACCGAAACTGTCCCTGCCCAAAAGATCGCTTAAATCAGCGCTCTCCCGCCTTCTTCACATGGCGTAATCGCGGCTGACGTCTTCTTGCGAACACGAGGATCGGTACGATCGGCGTCAGCAAATCGAAAAGGAGCCGCGCTATGAAGCAGTACGTTGGTCTGGATATCTCTATGGAAG
>NZ_PTFE01000305.1:0-246 GCF_002936975.1 Bradyrhizobium sp. AC87j1 | reverse complement strand
CTTCCATAGAGATATCCAGACCAACGTACTGCTTCATAGCGCGGCTCCTTTTCGATTTGCTGACGCCGATCGTACCGATCCTCGTGTTCGCAAGAAGACGTCAGCCGCGATTACGCCATGTGAAGAATACGGATCGGTCTGAGAAGTAAGCAGAATTGGTCTTGATGTAGTATTCGATTTTGCAGGAAAGTGGGGTGCTGGACCTCGTTTTCCTGCGTTTTGGGATTTTGCTTTTGGGCGATTCGT
>NZ_PTFE01000304.1:0-248 GCF_002936975.1 Bradyrhizobium sp. AC87j1 | reverse complement strand
GACTGCTCAATCTATCGCCGAACGAGCGCGACAGAACCCAAAATACCCCGCGGGATCGCATCCCGCTCAACAAAATCTCTTCTCTTCAATCACATAGCCAGATGGGTGTTCTGATGCGCAGTTGTAGACCGGTCGCCAGGCATCGAAGGCGCGCTGGACTTCCGAGAGGGTGCGGAAGCGCCGCATGGCAAAAACCTCGGCCTTCAGGGTGCGATGGAAGCGCTCGTTCTTGCCGCGCGCCTGCGGAT
>NZ_PTFE01000303.1:0-253 GCF_002936975.1 Bradyrhizobium sp. AC87j1 | reverse complement strand
GCACACCTGTTGAACGCCATCATGCGGCGGCTGTAGAGACGACCGCGGAAAGAACCATGAACCCGGCAGTGGATCACTTTTGTCTATCGGGGTTGACATCGTGCCCGCGATTAAAGAACGGACGACTCGTTATTGTCGTGCGCGGGTGACCTCGTGGCGAAGAGCGGCGCGTCGGCTGTAAGCGTCGCCGGGCAGCCTATCTGTGCCCTGCCGGGTTGAGGCGCCCGCGCGCCTTTTCTTTTGGCGAGCGCGG
>NZ_PTFE01000302.1:0-254 GCF_002936975.1 Bradyrhizobium sp. AC87j1 | reverse complement strand
CGCGATGATCACCGAGGCGAGCCCCGCATACATGGTCACGTAATTGTTGGCGAAGCGCGCCAGATATTGTCCGAACACGATGCCTGATATCAGCGAGGCCACGATGGTGAAGACGATGCCGGGCAGGGATCCCGATCATCGGGGTGTCCGGCCGCGGCGAGGACGAGGCGGCCTCGCGCGAGGCCGGCGCCGACGCCTTCCTGGTTAAGCCTGTGTCTCCGCGGGCGCTAGCGACTGCGCTGCTTGAAGCGACA
>NZ_PTFE01000301.1:0-264 GCF_002936975.1 Bradyrhizobium sp. AC87j1 | reverse complement strand
CAGTTTGCGGCCACCGCAAGGCTCGGCCTTGACCGGCCCGAGCACGGCGGCATCCTCGATCGGATCGGGCCTGGAAAGAACACAATGACTCACCGACCCAGTGTCCCAGGGGCATGGGAACTAGCCCAAACAGGTGATCGTTATTGTCGTGCGCGGGTGACCTCGTGGCGAAGAGCTGCGCGTCGGCTGTAAGCGTCGCCGGGCAGCCTATCTGTGCCCTGCCGGGTTGAGGCGCCCGCGCGCCTTTTCTTTTGGCGAGCGCGG
>NZ_PTFE01000002.1:0-252367 GCF_002936975.1 Bradyrhizobium sp. AC87j1 | reverse complement strand
GCGCTACAGCTCGTCGATGCGCGATGCCGCCGCCACCACCGCCGCCGCCGGCATCGCGCATCGACGAGCTGTAGCGCGGGTCGGTCTGCTTCATGTAGGTCGGCGAGGTATCGCGGACGGGAATGACGCTGCTGCGGGAGCGGCCGGGGTTCGGCTGCTCGAACACGATGCCACAGCCTTCGAAAAATGCGAACTGGCAACCATCGGTTCGGTGGGGCGCCGCGTTGGCGCTGGTCGCGGCGAACGCGCTCGTCGCAACGCATGCAATCAAGGCAATCTTCGACAACGTGAGCTTCATGGATACTCTCCAGCCTCGGTTCGGCGAGACCGGAACGGCTCGCACACACCTTCGACGGAGCGCCACCTGACCCGGTTCGAGGGCGCGGCTTCACGCCCCCGTGAGCCGGCTGGCCGGCGAGGGACATTACGCCGCGGTAAGGTCGCGCAGCATGTACGTCGAGCCTTCGCCATAGGATGCCAGCTTTGCGCGCAGTGCGGCGTCCGCCGTGACGGGCCGAAAGCCGAGACGTTGCCACAGCGGCCGCGTGGCATAGACCGAGACCAGCGCGAGCGTTGCGATGCCTGACGCACGCGCCAGCTGTTCGACATCAGCAACATAGGGGCGCACGACGCCGCCGCGAAAATCGGGCAGGACCGCAACATCATGGACGTAGAGGCAATCCGCATCGTCAGGCAGTCGTGCGAGCAAGCCGTCGAGCGGCGGGATCCGGTGCTGCTTCCAGGGATGCGAAAGCCCGTAGCCGGCGATCTCGTTGCCCGCGATCAGCACGCGGCATCCGTCGGGACAGAGCCGCATCTTCTCCGCGAGCACCTCGGGGCTCTCAGGAAGAGCAGGATGAATCCGCGCCGCGATCGCGCTGATCGCGGGCAGGTCGGATGCGTGCGCGGGACGCCAATGCGGCTTGCTCATGTCTTTCCGTCGTTCCGTCTCGGTTGATCCAGTTTATTCCGCAGCATCGGTGCCCGCAGCGAAAAATATCTTTGCCGCCATCTCAGGAATACGACGCCTCCCGCGGCGTCCTACCCATGCAAGCCAATTGCATGACAGGAGATATCATGACGTCCTCGATCCGCCTCGCGCTCTCGCTGGCACTCTCGCTCGCGATCGTTCCCGCCGCCTTGGCCGCACCGCCGACCAAGACCGGCAAGTCCGACAAGGGCAACGTGCTCACCGATGCCAAGGGCATGACGCTCTACACCTTCGACAAGGACGCGGACGGCAAGTCCGCCTGCAACGGTCCATGCGCGACGAACTGGCCGGTGCTGAAGGCCGAGGCGAGCGATGCAGCGGGCGACGGCTACACCATCATCACGCGCGACGACGGCTCGAAGCAGTGGGCCTACAAGGGCAAGCCGCTCTACACCTTCGCCAAGGACCAGAAGCCCGGCGACGTCACCGGCGACGGCTTCTTGAACGGCGCCTGGCATCTGGCGATGCCGTAACGGCGCATCTATCTCGGATATTCGAGCTGCATCGCGACGAAATCGGCCGTGCGCGATCCGTAGCGCGCGTCGATGGCGGATAGCGTCTGGTCCAGCGCTCGCGCCGGCGGCATGTCGACGGCGGCCGGCGGCGTTAGCGATGCCGGCCAGTCGGCCGCGATCTTGTCCGGCAGGATGCGGAGACCGCCACGGCTCATCTGCGGCTCTGCCGTGGCAGCGAAGGTGAGGGCACGCGAGCGATAGGTGCGCGACCACGCATCGGCGAATAGCGCAAGCGAGACCTCGTCGATGCCTGGCGTCAGCGCGATTCCGAGTTGCTCGCGGTTCCAGAATGCGAGCGTGTTGGCGATTGCCGTCAACGCGAACGGGCGTGTGAACTGGAACGCCGCGCTGCGATGGCGCGCATTCCACTCCGCAAGACCGATGTCGCGGGCGACCGCCTCGGCCCTGGCGCGGCCGGCGATGGTCTCGACGAGGGTCAGGGCCATCGGCATGGACGCGGTGATGCCGGTCGTCGTCGCGACGCCGCGATCGACCACCAGCCTGCGGTCCGCGACATAGCGGATCGCGGAATGCTTCTGCAGATCGCGCACCGAATACCAGTGCGTGGTGGCCTGCCGGCCGTCGAGCAGCCCAGTGTTGGCAACGACCTTGGCGCCGACGCAGACGCCGACGATGATCGCGCCCTTACTGGCCTGGCTTCTGATCCATTGCACCACCACGGCATCGTCTTCGCGGCTCATCGCGGGCACGATCACGTAGTCGGCGCCATCGGGATGCGCCGCGTCGAACTCGGCGATGGTCGCATGCGGCTGCACCTTCAGCGCGGGATAGAGCGTGACGGGTCCGGGCTGCGTCGCCAATGTGAGGACGTCGGCGACATCGGCGCGCGCGAGGATGCCGTAGGGCATCAGATAGTCGGTCGTCTCGCTCATGTCGTTGATGCCGACGATGGCGATCAGCGGGCGTTTACGCTTCGGCGGCTTCAGCGCCGCAAGCGTCGCTTCGGTCTCGTCCTTGGAAATCGCAGGCGCGGTTCCCTGAGCCGGCGCGCCAGGCAGCAGGAACAGCCAGGTTCCGCCGATTGCCGCCAGCAGCGCCACGCAGCCGAGGCCGCTCAACGCCAGAACGCGCCATGTCATGATGATGTCACCCGAACCTCGTGCTTCACGCGAGGCGGAAGCTAACCCTTGGCGACGACATCAGGAATGACGCAGATCCGGCAAAAACGGCCATCCGCATGCGCGAGACTATCTCAGCCCCTCATACACCATCAGCCCGCGTGCGATCTGCAATTTGCGGATCGCGCGCGGCAGCAGCTTCTCCGGCTGGTGCAGATAGCGCCAGGAGGTGAGGGTGAAGGTTGAAAGCGCGCCGCATTCGTCGTCGAACGGCGCGAGCACGCCGGTTACGCTCACCGGCGTGTGCGGGCGGGCGTTGAACGGCAGCAGCAGCAGCTCGAGATAGGCCTTGCTACCGTCCTCGCGCGCGGCCGTGACGCCGGCGATCGCACCTAACGCCTCGTCGGCGACGATTGTCGTGATCTCCTCGATCTCGCCGCGGCTCGCGGCCGTGAACAGCGCCGCAAAGCTCTGGTCCTTAAGGTCACACCCCGCGAGAGCGCAGACGCGCGTGCCCGCGACGCGGAAGGGAAAGCCGAGATTGGGCTCGCAGGAGAGGACAAAAATGTCGCCGAGCAGGCCGCGGACCGCGGCGGGATCGATGTCGGCCCTGTCGGGAGCCCGTGCGGCGCCGCGCTTCTTGTCCCAATACGCGAAGAACGCGCGGCTCGACGGATGTTTCATGTCTGAACGCTTATCCCGGGGGTGCAACCTCGAAGGGACAAAGCTGTCCCGCTTCAGTGCACCCGCGATCCCTTGTGATGTTGTGCAGGAGGGGATTTGCAGCGTCCATGCCGGGAGGGCGTTTTCGCGCTCGTTAAGGCGGTCTTTGCGTTGTTAACGTTAAATTAACTATGGCCTTTGCCCCTCGCGCGGCGCTGCTATGGTGATCGCAGTCGCAAGCCTCGCCGCTTTCATCCAGGTTCTCGGCGGGGCCTGTACACAGGGCGTCAAACAGTTTGGTCACGGGCCGCGGGGAGGGGTGGGGATACACCTTCATTCCTCCGGCACCGGAAGGCCGACACGGACAGGCAGTGCTTCCCAGGGCCCTGCCTTTTCCTTTTGTGCACTTGCGCAGGGCCGGCAAAGGCGACTATCTCCAAACGGATCGTTCCGATCGCCCCTGAAAGCGAAGCTGCCTTGGATTCCCCGCACGATTCTCCGCCGCAGGATTCTCAGCCCGGCCTGCCGGCCGCCCATGATGAGGCTCCGCGCGAGCCGGTCCTGACGCTGCCTGCGGCGCTGACCGCCTATATCGTCCTGCTGGCGGTGATCCATCTGCGGGTGCTGCTGCCGCCGGAGCTCGAAAACTGGACCATCGATGTCTTCGGCTTCATCCCCAAGCGCTACGATTCCTCGCTGCTGAACTTGCAGATCCCCGGCGGCGCCGGCGCAAAGGTCTGGACCTTCGTCACCTATTCGCTGCTGCACGCCAACCTGACCCATCTCGGCTTCAACGTGCTCTGGCTCTTGCCGTTCGGCAGCGCGCTGGCGCGGCGGTTCGGCGCGGTCAGGTTCTTCCTGTTTCTGGCGGTGACGGCGGCGGCCGGCGCGCTCGCCCATCTCGTCACCCATGAGCACGCGGTGGCGCCGATGATCGGCGCCTCGGCTTCGGTGTCGGGCGCGATGGCAGCCGCAATCCGCTTCGCGTTCGTCCGCGGCAGCTTCCTGTCGTTCAACCGGTCGGACTCCGATACCGCCGCAAGGGTTCCGGCGCTGCCACTGTCGCGCGCGCTGCGCGACGGGCGGGTGGTGGGCTTCCTCGCCGTGTGGTTCGGCGTCAACATCATCTTCGGCGTCGGTGCGATTGGCATCGATTCCGAAACCACGAGCGTGGCCTGGCAGGCGCATATCGGCGGCTTCTTCGCCGGCCTGCTGCTGTTCGCCCTGTTCGATCCTGTGCCGCGCGTGCGAAACGATGCTGCGGATGCGTCATCACAGGACGTTTCAGACCGTATTTGAAGCGGCGCTTGCGGCGCGGCCCGAATTCATCCATCATTTGCGGGAAGAATGTTCCGAAGCTGCAAGCCGCTAGCGGCGATGCTTCGCAAAGCGCCTGAGCCTGCAACCGGCGCTGAAACTGTTAGTTGAAGACTCGAGAACAAGTCCGGACCGCCACAAGGCGGGCGGCTCCGATTCAGGGAGGCTACAATGACGGTACGTTCCATTCTCAACACCAAGGGCCACCAGATCATGAGCGTCGAGCCCGACGCGAAGCTGGCTGCCGCGGTCAAACTGCTCGGTGAGAAGAAGATCGGCGCGGTGCTGGTGATGAACCAGAGCCGGCTCGAAGGCATCCTGTCCGAGCGCGACATCGTGCGCGTGATCGGCGAGCGCGGCGCCAGCGCGCTGGAGGAGCCGGTCACTCAGGTCATGACCCGCAAGGTCGTGACCTGCAAAGAGACCGACACGGTCGCCGAACTCATGGAGATGATGACATCAGGCAAGTTCCGCCATCTGCCCGTGATCGACAACGGCCAGGTGGTCGGCCTGATCTCTATCGGCGACATCGTCAAGCGCCGTGTGCAGGAATACGAGTCCGAGCAGGAAGCTCTGCGCGACTACATCAAGACGGCCTGACCGGCTTTACTCGCCGGCTTTGGGCGCGGCGCCCTCGGGCGGCGGCGCCAGCACGTGGATTGCCTCCTGGATGGACTCCAGCGCACGCTCGGCGGCGCGGGTGCCCAACGAGATCAGGTCCTCGGAGCGGTGGAAATCGAACCAGCCGAAGTGGCCGACCCGCGGTGTGATCAGCAGGTCGGGCGGATCGCCGGCGAGGCGGGCGCGGGTGATGCGGTCCTGCATGATGTTGAAGGCATCGACCATCACCGAGGAGATGCCCGGGCGCCCGGCGCTGCCGAAGAACTCGCGCTTCATGGTTTTCTCGGGTGAGAAGAAGCGCGGAAAGCGCCGCTTGGCGGTCGTCTCCTCCGGCCCGGCTGCGACCGGCGCGGGCATCGCGCCGTGCGAATAGATCGTCGTGGAATGGGTGAAGATGTCGCTGGAAAGATTTGCGGCGATGACGATTTCGGCGCCGAGCGCGCGGGCGGCCGAGACCGGCACCGGGTTCACCAGCGCGCCGTCGACCAGCCAGCGATCGCCGATCAGGACGGGAGAGAAGATGCCCGGCAGCGCGTAGGAGGCGCGCATCGCATCGACCACCCGGCCGCGTGTCAGCCAGATCTCGTGGCCGGTTCGGACTTCGGTCGCGACGCTCGCGAACTTGACCGGCAGGTCCTCGATCAGGGTCTGTCCGACCGCGTTCTCGAGGCGGGTCGCCAGCTTCTCGCCGCCGAGCAGGCCGGAGCCGTTGAGGCGGATGTCGAGATAGCCGAGGATGTTGCGCATCCCTTGCAGGCTGCGCCCCCACTCTTCGAACGTATCGAGCCGGCCGGCCGCATGGAGGCCGCCGACCACCGCGCCGATGGAAGTGCCGACCACGACGTCGGGAACGATGCCGTTGGCGATCAGGGTCCTCAGGATTCCGATATGGGCAAAACCGCGCGCCGCGCCGCCGCCGAGGGCGAGGCCGATGACCGGCCGGCGGGTGGGGCCAAGGCCAATCTTCTCACCGTTCGAGCCGTTCGCACCACGACCCTTCAAGATATCAAGCACCGAAACTCTCCTACCCGGGCCAGCCCCCGACACCAGAGTAGGCACCGGACTTCCGCTGCACCAGAGCGAGGGCCAAGCATGGTTTATACCGTTCGGGAAGCAGGAGGCAGCAGTGTGGCGGGGGCCGGCTGCCTCTGGACTAATCACGCAGGCGGCAATCGGGTTCCACGGTATCGTCCTAAGACCGTATTTCCTGGGGTTTCAGAGGCTTGAATTTGCCGCGTTTTCGGTGAAAAGCAGGGGGCATGACACGCGGGGGTGACGGCATCATCGGATGGCGGCGCAGCGGCAGGCTGCTGCCGGCGCTGATCCTTGCCGTGTGCCTCGTTACCTCAGGCCAAAACGCTGCGCAGGCGCAGCTTTTCTCGGACCGTCCGCCGCCGGTCCCGCCGGCTTCGGTGCCCGACCCCGGCGGCGCCGTCAGCCTGGCGCCGCCCTCCGGGCCTGGCGCGGGACCCCCGAGCCTGCCGCCGACCCTGATGCAGCCGACGACCCCCAGCATGCCGCCGCCCGCGGTCACGACCGTGCCGCCGGCCGCCCCGCTCAATGCGGCCGTGCCCGGACAGGGCGTGCTGTCGCTGACCGCGAAATACGGCAAGGATTCTCCGGCAATCACCAGCGGCCTGGTCTGGCGCGTGTTTGCCGACCGTCCCGACGAGAACGGCACCTTCAAGCTGATCCGCGAGGACCGTAGCGCCACGCCCAACATCGTGCTGCCGCCCGGCAATTACGTCGTGCACGTCGCCTTCGGCCTCGTCAGCGCGGTGCGCACCGTCAGCCTGAAGGCCGAGACCGACCGCGAGTCCTTCGTGCTGCCGGCCGGGGGCCTGCGGATCGAAGGCCGGGTCGGCACCAGCCGCATTCCGCAGAACCAGATCTCGTTCGCGATCTACAAGGGCAGCCAGTTCGAATCCGGCGAGCGCGCCTCCCTGGTGCCGAACGTCGCCGCCGGCGACGTCGTGCTGCTGCCGGAGGGCACCTACTACATCATCTCGAACTATGGCGACGCCAATTCGGTGGTGCGCTCCGACATCCGCGTCCAGGCCAGCAAGCTCACCGACGTCACCATCACCCACCGCGCAGCCGTGATCACGCTCAAGCTGGTCAGCGACAGGGGCGGCGAGGCGCTCGCCAACACCGCCTGGTCGGTGCTGACCCCGGGCGGCGACGTGATCAAGGAATCGATCGGCGCCTTCCCGCGCGTCGTGCTCTCCGAAGGCGAATACCGCGCCATCGCCAAGAACGAGGGCAAGGTCTACGAGCGCGGATTCAACGTCGTCAACGGCGTCGACGGCGAAGTCGAAGTCGTCGCGCGCTAGGGCCCTCGCGCGCTAAGGTCCTGGCGGCGGTGCCGCCTGCAACCTGACACCGACCTGACGGCCGGCACAGTAATTCTCATCGAGCGCACGAACGTGCATCTCCTGTTACCGCCGCGTCGGTCATGGGGCTGGTGAGCAAGTGCTCATCCCCATCGCGCCCTGTGTTCTGCTTTGAATACTGCAAGCGCCAGCTGATTGCTGGAGCCGAGGAAAACACCGCTGGCGAAAGCTTATTCCCGCACCTCGCGTCTTCATCACAACGGTGCAAGAGACGTATTTCCGATCATCAATTTTATTCTCTTTCCACTCCGCTGGGTTATATGTCGGGCATCCGTCTAATGGGGGAGGCCGGAGCAAGGGCTTGGATGCCTTTGCGAGACCGGCAAGGAGCAGGGGACCAAGCTCGTCGGCATGTTCGAAGTGATCCTCACCAGGCGCAAGCGGTTTGGCTGGCGATGGCAGGTGTGCGACCAGTCCGGCAAGATATTTGCCGACGGTTTCGAGCGCACCCGGCCGTCCGCCAAATATCATGGCGAGCGCGCGTTGTTCTTCCTGTTGTCGCAGGCCTACTTGCGCAACCGCTCCGCCGCGTCCAGCGAGGACTAGCGGCGCGCACAGCTGCGTAGCCCGGATGGAGCGCAGCGTAATCCGGGGCCTTCGTGCTCTTAGCGAGAATCCCGGATTGCACTACGCTCATCCGGGCCACAAGCTCCACCTCAGACATCAACGACCAGCTTGCCCTTGGCGGCGCGATCCTTGATCAACGCATAGGCCTCGTCGATTCTCCAGCGTAAAACGCCTGGCGTCGAGCAGCGGCACGAGCTTGCCGGCCTCGGCGAGGCGCGTGGCTTGCGCCATGATCTCTCCATGATGCGCGCGGCCTTCGCCCGACAGCAGCGGCAGCAGCGTGAACACGCCTGAATAGGTGGCCGCCCGGAATGACAGCGGCGCAAGCGCATGCGTGCCCCAGCCGAGCGCGCTCACCACATGGCCGAAGCGGCGCACCGCTTCGAAGGAAGCGTCGAGCACCTTGCCGCCTACGGTGTCGTAGACGATGTCGAAGCCGCGGCCGCCGGTATGCTGCGTCACGTAGGTTTCGACCGAGCTGCCGCGGTCGATGAATACGGCGCCGAAACCTTCGATGGTGGCGCGCTGCGACGGCGAGCCGGTTGCGAACACCTCCGCTCCGACGGCGCGCGCGATCTGGATCGCGACATGACCGACGCCGCCCGCACCGCCATGAATCAATACCTTCTGGCCCGCCTTCAACGCCGCCCGGTCGATCAGGCCTTCCCAGGCCGTGATGACGATCAGCGGCAGGGCGGCAGCTTCCCGCATGCTGAGATTGACAGGCTTCGGCGCGAGGAGATCGGCATCGACCGCGGCGAATTCGGCCAGCGATCCCTGTACGCCGCCGACACCACCGGTCATGCCGTAGACCTCGTCGCCCGGCTTGAACCGCGTCACCTCGCGCCCGGCCAGTTGGACCACGCCGGCGAGATCGATCCCTGGAATCGCCGGCAGCGGATGGCGAGCATGCGCCGCGGCGCCGGCCTGGATCTTGGTGTCGAGCGGATTGACCCCGCTCGCGCGCACCCGCCCCAGCACGTCGTGTGGGCCGATCTCGGGCGTAGAGATGGTTGAGAGGCGCAAGGGAGCGTTGTGGGTCTCCAGGACGCCGGCGCGCATTGTCGATTGTCTCGTCATGATCGTCTTGCTCCGTGATCGGCTCAATATGCCCATGAAATTTTGCATGAGAAGGAACAAGGCTGTACGCTCGCCATACATTTTTGTATGGCGGGAATCCTGATGGACTGGAGCGATCTGCGCATCTTCCTGGCAATTGCGCGCGAAGGCACGCTCGGCGCTGCCGCACGAAAAATCGGCCAGACCCAGCCGACGATGGGCCGGCGGCTTCGCGCGCTCGAGACCTCGTTGGGTCAGACCCTGTTCCAGCGCACGGCGGATGGCCTGGTGCTGACCGACGAGGGCGCCGCCGTGCTCCGCCATGCCGAGCGGATCGAGGACGAGGCACTCGCACTGGAGCGCCACGTTTCCGGCGCGGAGACGCAGCTCGACGGCCTGTTGCGCCTGTCGTCGTCGGACTGGTTCGGGACGGTGATGCTGTCGCCGGTGATCGCCGCGTTCGGCAAGCGTCACCCCAAGGTGACGGTGGAGCTCCTGACCGATGCGCGGCTCTACAGCCTGCCGCGGCGTGAAGCCGATCTCGTCTTCCGCATCAAGCCGTTCAGCGAGCCCGAGGTGATCTCCAGAAAGCTGCTGCACATTCCCTACGCGCTCTACGGCAAGAAGGGCAGCAAGCCGCCGCGCGCCGGCGACGGCAACGCTGTCCGCGTCGTGACGATGAATGCCGAGTTCGCCGACATGCCGGACGCCGTCTGGCTGAAGCGCGCGCTGCCGAATGCAGCAATCGCCTCGCGCAGCAACAACAGGCAGGTGCAGGCCGAGCTTTGCGCCAGCGGTGACGGCTTTGCCGTGCTGCCGCGTCCGCTCGGCGACCGCGACCGCCGTCTGGTCGCGCTCGACATCGGAACGGCGCCGCCCGGCCGCGACACCTATGTCGGTTATCACCGCGATCTCAGGCGCCTCGCCCGTCTGCGCGCGCTGCTCGATATCGTGATCGAACGGCTCGCTGGGTGAGGCTTCGTAGCCCGGATGGAGCGAGAGCGTAATCCGGGGCGCTCGTGCCTCGTAGCAGGACGCCCGGATTACGCTGCGCTCCAGCCGGGCTACAAGATGTCGCGTCGCCCGACGGGCAAAACACCCAAGTAATCGGTCAACGCGCGCCACTGAAAATATTCCACTTTACCGAAATTCGGAAACGGCGTATGCATCCCCTCAACCCGGCCCAAGGAAGAGGGGCGTATCGCGATCGTCACGAACGCGGGCCGGGCGGCGGTGGACGCAGGCCACATCGGCGCGAAGGGTTTTGCAGGGCGGGCAACCGTGAGCGAAGACCTCGCGCACACGACCGGTGTGATCCGCGTACGGCAAAATCGTGTGGTCCTGGCGCCCGGGGTCTGTGCGCCAAGTGTTGCGGTGATGGGTGTCGTCCAACCGGACGCATCCGTCGGCCATCCGCAAGGCGACGGGGGCAATAGTGCAACGCTCCCCGGGGAGAGCACGACATAAGCCGTAAAACCACTGCGCAGGGAAGGCCGGATGTCCTGGCTACACCTGTATGCCGCTGTGCAACTTCTTGTCACGCAGGTTTCGCACAGTGGACCGCGGGTGCCAGCCGGCACCCGGTCTTCCCTGCGCCCTCTTTCAATTGAGGGTGAGGCGATGAAGCAAAGCTCGGGCGAATGCGCCGCGAGGATGACGAACTATGTCCATCTTGAACGAAGGTCTCATGCCCCGGACGCTGCGCAGCGCCTCTTCGGCGGTGCGCTGCAGAGCCGGGGCCCATGTATCAGCGAGTGCGCGGCTCCCTGGGTCCCGGCTCTGCGCAGCAGCGTAAGAACGCTGCCGCGCGTCCGGGACACGAGAGCTTCGCACGACCGTCATAGTCTCTAACGCCCACTAACCAACACCGGACTTAAAACTGTCATAATCGCCGAATGGAACCCGCGCCTGCGGCCTTTTTACATGTCGTTAAGCGCAGCTGCATTGGATGCGCCGGGAAAGTGCGTTGGGGACTGCCATGAATGCCGCGAAGAAAGTGTCGGGAAAACCGGCCGCCGAAATGTTCGACGACATCCCGGTGCTTCAGCGCAAATGGCGTGCCGCACTGAAGCCGGGCGATCGGCTGCCGCGCTATGAGGACGTGATGCTCGGCAGTCTCGGACGGCTCGCCGATCACATTGCGCTGCTGAGGAACGACGGCACACTCGAGCTGTCGCGCAGCGGACGCTACGTGCAGAAATGGCTCGGCGAGGAGCGCTGGGATATCCCCGTCGCCGAATTGTCGCCGGATTGCGCCACCGCGCTGTCGGAAGCGGCGACTAGCGCGCTTGCCAACGGACGACCGTATCAGGCTAGCGCGCATTGCGTGCGCGACGGCATGGTGCGGACCTATGATGTGCTGGCGCTGCCGACGGCGTCGCGCTGGGGCGCCACGCTGGTCGGCGCGTACATCAATGAGCGCGGCACGCAGTACAATCTGCTGGACGCGATCTTCGCCTCGACCGACGACGCGGTGATCTCGCTGGCGACGCTCCGCGATGCCGGCGGCAAGCCGTCCGATCTCCAAATCGTGCACCACAACAACAGCGCAATCGCGCTGCTGAATGTCGCGACCGGAAACCTGTTGTGGCGGCGGATCGGCGAGGGCAACACGCTGCTGGCCTCGCCCGAGATCATGGACTTTCTGCTCAAGGCCGTTGCGGGCGGCCGCGGCGAGCAGCTCGAGATCGAGAGCGAGGGCCGGCATCTGCGCCTCAGCGCCACGGCCTTCGCCGACGTGGTCTCGTTGACGATCTCCGATGTCACCGCGCTGAAGCGGCGCGACGCCTCGTTCCGCCTGCTGTTCGACAGCAACCCGATGCCGATGTGGGTGTTCGACGCGCAGACCAAGGAGTTCCTTGGCGTCAACGACGCCGCGGTCCAGCATTACGGCTACAGCCGCGCCACCTTCCTGCGCATGAAGCTGCACGAGATCTGGCCGGAGGACGAGTGGGACAGCCACGCCGAGGCGCTGGAGCGCGTCGGCGAGGCTTACCATTCCTCGCGCAACTGGCGGCATTTGCGCGCCGACGGCAGCGAGATCGAGGTGCTCACCTTCGGCCGCCGTGTCGCCTTCAACGATCGCGACGGCTATCTGGTCGCGGTGGTCGACATCACCGAACGGCGCAAGGCCGAGGCGCGCATCGCGCACATGGCCCACCATGACGGGCTCACCGACCTGCCGAACCGCGAATATTTCCAGGAGCGGCTGAAGCAGGCGCTCGAGCAGGCGGCGGGAAAACGGGTCGGCGTGCTCTACATCGATCTCGACCTGTTCAAGAACATCAACGATTCCTTCGGTCATCCCGTCGGCGACCGCCTGCTCAAGGAAGTCGCCGAACGCCTGACCCTTGCTGTCCGCGGCGGCAATCTGGCGGCCCGGCTCGGCGGCGACGAATTCGCGGTGATCCTTGCCGCCGACGTCTCGCCGAACGAGGCCAGCGCCTGCGCTGGCCTGCTGATCGACATGCTGAAGGCGCCCTACGATCTGGACGGCCAGGAGATGGTGATCGGTGCCAGCATCGGCATCGCGCTGTCGCCGGGCGACGGCACGACGCCGGAAGAGCTGATGCGCAATGCCGACATGGCGCTGTACCGGGCGAAGTCCGACGGCGGCGGCGTGCACCATTTCTTCGAGCGCGAGATGGACTGCAGGCGCAGAAGCGCCGCGACATGGAGCTCGATCTGCGCCGTGCGTTCGCCAATGGCGAGTTCGAGCTGCACTATCAGCCGCTGGTGTCGATCGCCTCCGACCGCATCTCCGGCTTCGAGTCGCTGCTGCGCTGGCGTCATCCGGACAAGGGCATGATCTCGCCGGCGGAGTTCATTCCGGTTGCCGAGGACATCGGCCTCATCACGCAGTTAGGGGAGTGGGTCTTGCGCGAAGCCTGCGCCGAGGCCGTCAAATGGCCTGCCGACGTCAAGGTCGCGGTCAATCTGTCGCCGGCGCAATTCCGCAGCCGCAACCTGGTTCAAATCGTGATCTCGGCGCTGGCGCAGTCCGGCCTGTCGCCGCGACGGCTCGAGCTCGAAATCACGGAGTCGATCTTCCTGGCCGAGACCGATGCCAATCTCGCCATCCTGCACCAGCTCCGCGAGCTCGGCGTCAGCATCTCCATGGATGATTTCGGCACCGGCTATTCCAGCCTGAGCTATCTCAGGAGCTTTCCCTTCGACAAGATCAAGATCGACCGCTCCTTCGTCAAGGATCTGGCGCAGCGGCCCGATTGCAGCGCGATCGTGCGCGCGATCTCCGGGCTCGGCCGCAGCCTCAACATCACCACGACTGCGGAGGGCGTCGAGACCGAGGATCAGCTCGATTGGCTGCGCGCCGAGGGCTGCAACGAGGTGCAGGGCTTTTTGTTCAGCGCGGCGCGGCCTGCGGCCGAGATCGCAAAGCTGCTCGCCGATTTCGGTCAGCGCGCCTCACGGGCGGCGTAGCCCCTCGGGGTAGCAGTCGTAGACCAGCCCCTTGAAGGCGGGTGTGATGCGGCTGCGCTCGTTCTGAGTCTGCTGCATCATGAGGTAGACCATGTCGAGCTTGGGATCGACGCCGAAATAGGTGCCGCTGCCCGAGTCCCATTTCAACTCGCCGAGCGAGCCCGGCGGCGGCGGTTTGGCGTTGCCGGGATCGGTCCGCACCGCAAGGCCGTAGCCATAGCCGAAGCCGTCGCCCGGGAAATAGAAATAGTCGCGTCCGACGCCAGAGCCTGGCCCGATATGGTCGGTCGTCATCGCCTTGAACGCTGCAGGGCTCAGGTAACGCTTGCCCTCGAATTCGCCGCCGTTCAGCAGCATCTGCGAGAAGCGCTGATAGTCGGTGATGGTCGAGAGCAGGCCGCCGCCGCCGGACTGCCATTCGGGATGATCGAGGCGGTCACGCTCGGCGGCGAGCAGGATGAAATCGTTCGGCAGCGGCCGCGCCATCCGCGCCAGCTCGTCCTCGGTCGCCAGCGTGAATTTGGTGCTGCTCATGCCGAGCGGATCGAAGATGCGCTGTTTCAGGAACTGATACAGCGTCTGGCCCGAGATGATCTCGATGACGCTGCCGAGCACGTCGGTGGAATGGCCGTAGCGCCACAGCGTTCCCGGCTGCCGCGCCAGCGGCAGCTTGGCGATGCGGTCGGCAAATTCGCGGTTGTTGAACTGGCCTTCGAAGATATTGGCGGCCTTGTAGGCCTGCTCGACCCATTTGCCGCCGATATAATCATAGCTGATGCCCGAGGTGTGCCGCAGCAAATCCTCGATGTTGACGGGGCGGACCGGCGGCACGAGATCGAGCTCCAGCTTGCCGTCGGGCAGGGTGACCTCGAGGCCGACCTTGGTGTCGGCAAACAGGGGAACGTATTTCGAGACGGGGTCGGTGAGGGCGAGCTTGCCCTCGTCGATCAGCATCATCGCGCCAAGGCAGGTGATCGGCTTGGTCATCGAGTGGATCGCGAAGATCGTGTCCGGCGTCATCGCAAGACTGGTTCTGACGTCGCGCACGCCAAACGTCTTCCGATAGACCGGCTTGCCGTGCTGCTGCACCAGGATCACCGCGCCCGGCAACCGGCCGCTTCCCACCTCGTTGTCGAAATACGCCGTGATGCGGTCCAGCCCCTCGGGCGACGGGGCGGGGATGTCGGCGGCGCGGCTTCGTGCCATCGTGCCGGCGAGCAGCGCGGCCCCGACCAGAAAATCACGACGCTTCATACCGGCTTCCTCCCTGGGCGGGATCAAAGCCGCAAGACGCCAGAGGCGTCAACAAGCCTTCGATTAAAAACGCGTCACGATTTCCGAAAGGAACGGTCGCGGACGGTCTTCGCTCGGCTTGGTCGGCTTGCCCACGTGGATGAAGCCGGCGAGCTTTTCGTCCGGCTTGAGGCCGAGGCCATCGAGCACGTCGCGATCGAACGAGAACCAGCCGGTCAGCCAGCAGGCGCCGTAGCCGAGGGCGGTCGCGGCCGTGACGATGTTCATGGCGCTGGCGCCGGCCGACAATTCCTGCTCGAACGCCGGCACCTTCGGATGCGGCCTGGTGAAGCTGACGATGCCGATCACCAGCGGGGCGTCGGTGAGGCGCTTGCGCTCAATCTCGACGTCGGCGGCGGGCGCGCCGGGATTCTTCCGGGCAAACACCTTCGCGATCACCTCGCCGGCGCGCTGGCGGGCATCGCCCTCGAAGATGATGAAGCGCCAGGGCGCCAGCTTGCCATGGTCGGGCACGCGCGCGCCGATGGTGAGGATGGTCTCGAGCTCGGCCGCGGAGGGGCCGGGTCCGGTCATCTCGCGCGGCTTGACCGAGCGGCGGGTCTTCAGGAGTTCGATGGCATCGGGCACTGGGAGATCCTCTTCAACTGGTCGTCGGGCGTGCCATGCCGAGATAAGCATGCACGCCCGCAACCGGAAGCGAGTTTAGATCGATTTCAGGGATCAGACCGCGCCCCGCACCCGCTTGACGTCCGGCGGGGTTGCCTCGTCGACCAGAGCGGCGATCGCCTCCTCGGTCGTCATCACCTTCTGGCCGTCGCTGCCGAGGCGGCGGACCGAGACCGAATGCGTCTCGGCCTCCTTCTTGCCGACCACGAGCAGGGCGGGGATCTTGGCCAGCGAGTGCTCGCGGACCTTGTAGTTGATTTTTTCGTTGCGCAGGTCGATCTCGACCCGAAGCCCGGCGCGGCGTGCCTGCTCCATCACCACTTTGGCGTACTCGTCGCCTTCCGAGGTGATCGTGGTGACCACCGCCTGCACCGGCGAGAGCCAGAGCGGGAAGTTGCCGGCATAGTGCTCGATCAGGATGCCGATATAGCGCTCCATCGAGCCGCAGATCGCCCGGTGCACCATGACAGGCGGTTTCTTGCCGCCGTCATGGTCGATGTAGAACGCGCCGAACCGCTCCGGCAGGTTGAAGTCGACCTGCGTGGTGCCGCACTGCCAGTCGCGGCCGATGGCGTCACGCAGCACGTATTCGAACTTCGGCCCGTAGAAGGCGCCTTCGCCGGGATTGATCTCGGTCTTGATGTGGTTGTTCTGCGACTGGATCTCGCGCAGCACGGTGGCCATCACGCGCTCGGCGTGATCCCACATCTCGTCGGTGCCGACGCGCTTGTCCGGCCGCGTGGACAGCTTCACGGTGAGATCGCCGGTGAAGCCGAAATCGGCATAGGTCGACAGGATGAGCTCGTTGATCTTCAGGCACTCTTCGGCGAGCTGGTCCTCGGTGCAGAAGATGTGCGCGTCGTCCTGGGTGAAACCGCGCACGCGCATCAGGCCGTGCATGGCGCCGGAGGGCTCATAGCGATGCACCACGCCGAACTCGGCGAGGCGCAAGGGCAGGTCGCGGTAGCTCTTCAGGCCGTGCTTGAAGATCTGCACGTGACCCGGGCAGTTCATCGGCTTGAGCGCAAACCAGCGCTTGTCCTCGGCCTCGTCGCCGGCCGACTGCGCCGCGAACATGTTCTCGCGGTACCAGCCCCAATGGCCCGAGGTTTCCCACAGCGACTTGTCGAGGATCTGCGGCGCGTTGACCTCGCTGTAATCGCCGGTGAGGCGCCGGCGCATATAGGCGATCAGCTGCTGGAAGACGGTCCAGCCCTTCGCGTGCCAGAACACGACGCCCGGACCTTCCTCCTGGAAGTGGAAGAGGTCGAGCTCGCGCCCGAGCTTGCGATGGTCGCGCTTCTCGGCTTCCTCGATCTGCTTGAGATAAGCGTCGAGGTCCTCCTGCTTGGCGAAGGCCGTGCCGTAGATGCGGGTCAGCATCGGGTTGTTGCTGTCGCCGCGCCAGTACGCGCCGGCCACCTTCATGAGCTTGAAGGCGTTGCCGACCTTGCCGGTCGAGGTCATGTGCGGGCCGCGGCACAGATCGAACCAGTCGCCCTGGTAGTAGATCTTGATCGGCTCGGTGCCGGGAATGGCGTCGACCAGCTCGACCTTGAACGCCTCGCCCTTGTCGCGGAACACCTGCTTGGTCTTCTCGCGGTCCCAGACTTCCTTGGTGAAGGGTTTGTCGCGCGCGATGATCTCGCGCATCTTCTTCTCGATCGCCGCAAAGTCTTCCGGCGTGAACGGCTCGTTGCGGAAGAAGTCGTAATAGAAGCCGTTCTCGATCACGGGACCGATGGTGACCTGCGTGCCCGGCCACAGCGTCTGCACGGCCTCAGCCAGCACGTGGGCGCAATCGTGGCGGATCAATTCGAGCGCGCGCGGATCGTCGCGGCTGATCAGCTCGAGCTTGGCGTCGGCCTCGATGGGATCGTTGAGGTCGGCGACCACGCCGTCGAGCGCCATCGCGACCGTGCGCTTGGCCAGCGACGGCGAGATGCCCTTGGCGATATCGAGGCCGGTGATGCTCTGGTCGTATTGGCGCTGGGCGCCGTCCGGGAAGGTGAGGGTAACTTTGGCGGCGGGGGTCACGGGCTTCAGATTGCTGAGGGAATATTGGAAGCCGGATTCGGACTTCGGCTGGTCCTTGGACTGGTCGGTCATTGCTTTTCTCCTGAGGCTCACTCCTGCGAACGAGCGCAGGTAAGCGGGAACGAGCGATATATCAGGCGATTCGGCCTGCGCAATCCGGCAATTCCAAGAAAATCGGCGCATAAAACGGGCGTGCGCACGAACTATTTCGCACCGGCCCTTTAACTGGCCCGGCGGCTGCTCTACATGCACTTGCATGGAAAATGGACGCGCCCCGCGTTTCGCGCCAACCGCCTTGATGCTCGGCAATCTCGTCACCGGCTGCTCCGTGCTGGCCCCGGCGGGCATGCTCCCGGAGTTGGCGACGGGGCTCGACGTCAGCATTCATGCGGCGGGGCTCCTCATCACCTTCGGCGCGATCACGCTGTGCATCGGCTCGCCGCTGACGGCCTGGCTGACGAGCCGCATCGAACGGCGGACGCTGCTCGCGACGACGCTGGCGGTGCTTGCCTTCGGCAATCTCGCCTCCGCCTTTGCACCCGATTACACCAGCCTCCTCGCCATCCGTCTCGTGATGCTCGCGGTCGGTGCGCTCTACACGCCGCAGGCCGCCGGCACGGCGGCGTTGATCGTGCCGGTGGAGCGGCGGGGCAGCACCATCGCCTATATCTTCCTCGGCTGGTCGCTGGCTGCCGCCGTCGGCCTTCCGCTGATCACCTTCATTGCCAGCCGCTATGGCTGGCGCGCGGCCTATGGCGAGATCGGCGTGCTCGGTTGCGTCAGCTTCCTCTTGTTGCTGCTGCGGCTGCCGGCAGGCCTGAAGGGCGCGCCGGTGGACCTGAAGACCTGGCGCGAGGTCGGCCGCAACAGGACGATTCTGCTGCTGCTGGCGATCACCATGCTGCAAATGTCGGGGCAGTTCGTGGTGTTCACCTTCATGGGCCCGCTGCTCAAGAAGCTCACTGGCGCCGGTCCCGATGCGATCGGCATGGTGTTCGCGCTTTACGGCGTCTGCGGCTTCCTCGGCGTCGTCGTCGCCACCCGCATCGTCGACACCTCGGGACCCTATCGGACCTCGCTGCTGTTCACCTGCCTGCTGCTTGCAGGCATCACGGGCTGGGCGCTCGGCGCCGGCACGCTTGCTTTCATGACGGTTGGAGTCGCAATCTGGGGCCTCGGCTTTGCCTCGACCAATTCGATGCAGCAGGTGCGGCTGGTCGCGGCCGCGCCGCCGCTGGCCTCGGCGACCGTCGCGCTCAATACGTCCGTTCTCTATATCGGCCAGGCGGTCGGCTCCGCCATCGGCGGACTGCTCTTCGCCCACGAACTCCTGCATGCGCTCGGCTTCGTCGCGGTGGGTTTCGTCGTGCTGGCGCTGATCCTGGTGGTCCTGACCCGGCCCCGGCCTGCGGCTGCAACGGCCTGAATCCCGCGGCTTCGTGTACGCAATGTGCTTGGCAAACCGCGCGCGGGAGCGCTAGAACGCCGGTCATGGGGACCAAAGAGAGTTGACTGAAATGAGGATGATTCTGGCGGTTGCCGCGGTGCTCTATTCAGCCTCCGCGTTTGCGCAAGCCGACAAGCCACCGATGGTGGGGGACAAGCCCTTGGTGCAGGTCAAGCCCAAAGGGACCAAAGAGGCGGCGGCCAAGCCGGCCGCAGCGCCGAAGGGCAAGCCGCAGTCGATCGCGGCCCGGCTCCAGGCCTGCCTCGAGCTCGACGACGGCACCAAGGACCGCCTCAACTGCTACGACGCGGTGATCGCGCCGGCGCCGAAGCCGAAGCCGGCGAAGGCCAAGGGCTACGCCGATTGCCGTTTCTTCAAGGAAGAGGACGAGCGGCTGGCCTGCTTCAACGGCTTTGCCGAGAGCATTCCGAAGCTGCCCAAGAGCTGATACTTACAAGAGCCAATCTTGAATGAGCTGATGCTCAGTCGCTGATCCGGCTCAGCACGGCTCGGAAGGCAACGCCCGGCGCCTGCAGCGCGTTGCCTTCGAATTCCGCGTTGTCGCCGTCCTCCCGGCCGGCGAGCGCCAGCGTGATCCGGTCGGCGCCGAACAGAGCCTTGAAGGACGGGTCGTCGTTATAGCGCTGGGTCGAGATCTTGACCTTGATGCTGTCGCCTTCGCCCGTATAGGTGCCGATGAAGGCGAAAGCGGAATTGCCGCCGCGCATCTTGCCATCCATCACATAGACGACGCCGCAGCCCGTTCCATGAACGGTATGGAAGTCGACCTTGTACAATCCCTGACGCACTGCCTGTCCCCGCGAAATTCCAATCACAAACTGGCCGGCAAAGTATGAGCCTTGCTGGCGGAAGCAATCCGGTGGCCTCCGGGGATTTCGGCCATCAACATTACATTTTGATCAGAGCCTGGGGGAATTGCAGGCAATGCAGCCGGACACCGGCTGGACCAATATCCAAACCTATCGGCTCGATGCGGCGGAACTGGTGGCGGCCACGCGGGTCAGCGCCAGCGCCGGCGTCGCCGACATCTTCACCAGCACGTCCTTGAGTGGATCCCGCGTCCAGGCGCGGGTGACGTAGTCGCGATGGGTGATGCCGTCGCCGGTCTCGACGAACACCACGCTGCCGGGACGCAAGGGGCCGTCCATGTCCTCGGCGACACTGACGCCCTTCTGCCGGAGCATGCTCATCAGCTCGCGGTCGCGCCGCGCGGTGTGGCGGGTGTAGGCACTGACGAAGAAGCCGGAGCGGTGACTCTCGATCCAGGACGCGAACTTGTCCATTTCGCCATAGACGGCGTCGAGCAGCACGACGCCGCGGACGCGGTCGCTGATGCCGCCGACCTCCAGGCTCCAGGCCGTCGGCAGGAAGCCGCCGCTGTAGCCGACGATCACGATCGGCATGTTGGCGAAGGCGCGGGCGCTGTTGGGATCGCCGGTGACGCGGGCGAGGTGATCGGCCGATTCCGCCATGAAGCGCTTGAAGCCGCCCGGTTGCCAGAACTTGCCGGCGCTGGAATCGGCGGCATCGACCGCCATCTGCGGGGCAAGCAGCACGGCATTGGCGCCGGAATCGGTGATCTGCTTGGGCACCAGCTGGCGATCACGCACGTCGCGTTCGAGCGTCGCGCCATTGCCGTGGAAGAACACCACGATCACGCCCGGCTTGCGGACGTCGAAATGCTCGGGCACGTGCATCAGCACGCGGCTGTCATTGTAGGTCTCGTCCTGCCAGAACACGCGACCGGAATAGCTGCGATGGCCGCGGCGGTCGCCCTTGGCGATGTTGAGAAACGGCGCGTCGGAGGCGGGGTTGTTGCCGAAATAGGGAAAGGCCGACGATTTCATGCTGACGAGCGTCGTCAGGTCGTCGCGGGGCGAACGCTTGTAGGGGACCTGCGGCTCGAGCGACGCGACCTTGTAGGGGGCCGTCTCCGCCGGCGGTTGCTGCACGGCGCGCTTCGGCGAGAAGTCCGACATCTGCCGCTGCAGAAAACTCTCGCTCGCTGAGGGGAAGCGCTCCCCGAATTGCGGAGCGGGGAAGCGATCCTCGAAGGTGTCGCCGCTCGCGACTTGCTGATTTGTCTTCGCAACGACCTGAACATTGGCCTGCGAGTTCGCCGCGAGCGCCGCCGGATTGGGCGCCTTGCCGCATTGAACCAGTGTCAGGGACAGCGGCACCAAGGCTGAGATCAGGCCGACCCGGAGGGCACGACCGCGCGCACCGGACGTCGTCCGGTCGGCACGCTTGTCAGCTCTCAATTTCGGAACGGCCCCGACCATCCACCCATGACCCCAAAGTCACGTCCATCGGCATCTCTAGACAATTGAGCCGACTGGCGTTTAGGCGACGTTAAGTGTCCGGAGAAACTTCCCCACATCCGGAACGCTCAAAAGGACCATGCAATCGTGTCCTGATTGTGGGGAGGAGGAACGGGATTTCCTGGGGCGGGCGCAGCTTTATCGCTCGGGGGCGGAATAAGCGGTGCTCGATTACCCGCTTCCGTCGCCTCATTTAGCCCTTGTTAACCCTGCTTGAATTGACTGGGCCAACCTGCACGATGCGCCCACGAGGCACGACGCCTGAGGTTAAGGACCCCGATGACGGCATCAAATGCGGGAACCGCGCCCTGGACTGGCAGGCTGACCGGAGGCGGGACCGGGGTCTCGGTTCTGGTCGCAACCGCCATCGTCGTGGCCGACATGATCGGGGTCGGCGTCTTCACCAGCCTCGGCTTCCAGGTCAAGGATATCCCGTCCGGCTTCTCGATCCTGCTGCTGTGGACCGTCGGCGGCATCGTCGCGCTGTGCGGGGTGTTCGCCTATAGCGAGCTCGGGGCGATGTTTCCGCGCTCGAGCGGCGAGTACAATTTCCTCAGTCGCGCCTATCATCCCGCCTTCGGCTTTCTCGCCGGCTGGGTGTCGGCGACGGTGGGCTTTGCCGCGCCCGTCGCGCTCGCCGCGATGGCGTTCGGCGAATATGCCAAATCGGTCGTGCCCGATCTGCCGCCGATCCCGCTCGCCATCGCCGTGGTGTGGCTGGTCTCGCTCGTGCAACTGACCGGCGTCAGGCACTCCTCGACCTTCCAGCTGATCTCGACGATCATCAAGGTCGCGCTGATCGTCGCCTTCCTGGTCGCCGGCTTCGTCATCGCGGCCCCGCAACCGATCACGTTCGCGCCGCAGCCGGGCGATCTCGCGCACATCGTCAGCGCGCCATTCGCGATCGGGCTCGTCTTCGTGATGTATTCGTTCTCGGGCTGGAACGCCGCGACCTACATCATCGGCGAGATGAACATGCCGCAGCGGAATCTTCCGCGCGCGCTCCTTGCGGGCACGCTGATCGTGCTCGTGCTGTACGTCGCGCTGAATGCAGTGTTTCTCCATTCGACGCCGGTCGGTGCGCTTGCCGGTCAGCTCGATGTCGCCAGCGTCGCCGGTAGCGCCATCTTCGGCAGCCTCGGTGGTCGGATCGTCGGCGCGATGATCTGCGTTGGCCTGATCTCCTCGATCAGCGCGATGATGTGGATCGGCCCGCGCGTGATGATGACGATGGGGGAGGACATTCCCGCCTTACGCGTGTTCTCGAAGCGATCGGCGAGCGGCGCGCCGGCCTACGCGATCCTGTTTCAGCTCGCGGTCGCCAATCTGCTGCTGTTCACGCGCAGCTTCGAGGCGGTGCTCGACTTCATCCAGTTCGCACTGTTGTTCTGCTCGTTCTTCACGGTCGCCGGCGTCATCAAGCTGCGCATCACCGATCCCGATTTGCCGCGGCCCTATCGCGCCTGGGGATACCCGTTCACGCCGCTGGTTTTCCTGCTCGTGACCGCGTTCATGATGTACTACCTGTTGACCGAGCGGCCGCTGCAGTCGCTCGCGGGGATGCTCGTCATGCTCTCGGGCCTGTTGATTTATGCTGTTTTCCGCAGGCGGCCGGTCGCCGCTGGCAATTCACACGATCGCGCATAGACATGTTTCGTCCCCTCAGAATTGCGGTCACAGCTCTTGCCCTGCTGGCTGCGGCCGTCTCGTCCGCGCATGCCGCCGACGCCACCTTCGACGACACCGCGCGCTTCCTAGCGGGCATGCAGCCTTCGGCGGACTCGCCACTGGTGGCGCTCACGAAGGATCCGGGCTGGCAGCGCCACGCAAAATTCTTCGACGGCGCCTTCGCCCAGCTCGAACAGCGCCAGCTCTCCAAGATCCGCGATTGGGCCGACGTGAATCTCGCCGCGCCCCGGCCGACCATGTTCTACATGTTCAGCGGCCCCGATTTCCTCTACGCCAACACATTCTATTCCAAGGCCAGCACCTACGTGCTCGGCGCGCTGGAGCCGGTCGGCGCCGTGCCCGATTTGACGCGGCTGCCGCGCGGCGCGGTCGGCGCGGCGCTCTACAATGTCGAACGCTCGCTCGGCTCGATCCTGAGCTTTTCCTTCTTCATCACCAAGCAGATGAAGGTCGACCTGCACGCCAACCAGGTCAACGGCACGTTGCCGATCCTCTATGTTTTCCTCGCGCGCTCCGGCAAGACCATCCGCAACGTCGAAATGATCGCGCTCGACGACAAGGGGGGCTTGCATGTCGGCGACGACAATCCGGGCCGTAACGCGACGCGCGGCGTTCGCATCACCTTCGCCGGCAGCGATGGGGAAACGCGCACGCTATATTATTTCTCGACCGACCTCTCCAATGCCGGCGCGCGCAACACGGGATTCCTGAAATTCTGCGAGACGCTCGGGCCCGGCAACAGCCTGCTCAAGAGTGCGTCCTATCTCATGCACTCCGGAAACTTCACCGTCGTTCGCGACTGGCTGCTCGCCAACAGCGCCACCATCATCCAGGACGATTCCGGGATTCCGCTTGCGAACTACGGCGCGCGGCAATGGCGGTTCTTCCCGTTCGGCCGCTATCTCGGGCCGATCGACGAATTTCCCGGCCGCTACCAGGAGCGCTATTCCGAGTTGTTCACACGGGCCCAGCCCATCGATTTCGGCGTCGGCTACCGCTGGCGGATGCACGAGTCCAATTTGCTGCTGGCGGTCAGGGTGCCGGGCACCGAAACGGCGCCGGGCGGGGAGGCCAACTCGTCGGCCGATCCGACGCCGAAGCCGCCGCGTCCGAAACGGCTGCGGCCGCCCGAGCCGATCCCGCCGCCGCCCGGGCGCTTTTACTGGTTTCGCTAATTACCAGTGCACGCTCTGGCTCGGCACGATGAAGGCGGTCGTGCTCGGCGCGGTGGCTAAGCTCGTCGCCAGATACCAGCCGGAGCCAAGCACGAGCGCCAACAAGGCGACGATCGCGAGCAGATCCAAGGTTCTGGGGTCGTGGTGCCGCCTGGAGCCGGGGGTGGGCCCAGGCCTGAAGTGAGAAAGCCTGAAGTGAAACGGCCTGAAGTGAAGATGAGGGCTGATTTTCCAGCGCATTGTTGTTTCCTCCCGGGGGAGCATCAAAACAACGCGGGAAGAAAGCTTGCGGTTCCCCTCAGGCCACCGATGCGCAAAGCATCGCAGCAATCTCAGGATGCATTGACGCCGCGCCAGCGGCCGTAACGCCATGGCAGATACCAGTGTGCGCCTGGCGGTGCGGCGAGCGGTACATTGTCGATGCCCGACGTGCCGAACGGATTGCAGCGGAGCAGGCGCGCCAGCGTCATCCAGCCGCCGGCCCAGAGCCCGAACCGTTCGATCGCCTCGTCGCCATAGACGGAGCAGGTCGGCAGATGCCGGCAATTGTACCCGACCAGGGGCGACAGCGTGTGCCGGTAGAGCCAGATCAGCGCACGGCCGAATCTGCGTGGGAGCCGGAGCACACCTTCGATCGAACTGGAACAATGCTCGCAGGCTGAATGCTTCATGTGCGGTTTGCTGCGATGTTAATCGAGGTGTTGCACAGTTCCGGCGCAGGGAACCGTAAGCTGTTGTTTGCACGCCATATTTTGCGTGCTTTTTGGGAGCAGTGCAGCAAGTACCTGTGGACGAACTGTATTCCCACGGATACCATTTTTGTGACGTCCATGTGTAGAAACATACGCCTGTATGATGGACTCAGAGGGCGCTACCAAGGATTGTTGGGGACCTTAGGGGCTTGGGGAAGGAACCAGATTGAGACTTCTGAACTCCCTTAATCTTCGCGGCTGGTTGCTGGTGGGAACCGCCGTCTGTGGAGTCGTGCTGGCTGGCGCCGTCGCGACACTCGGGTCATCGGCCCGCGCGGGTGTTGCTCTCGAAGAGCGCAAGCTCCCGATGAAGTTCAACTGGATTGCCTGCGAGCCGAACTGCCGCGGCTGGGTCAGCGCGGTCGGCATCATCACCGCTGACACACCGAAAGAGTTCGAAGAGTTTTCCCGCGGACGCCAGCTCGGCGGCGCCACCGTGGTGCTCGATTCCAGCGGCGGTTCCGTCAACGACGCGATCACCCTCGGCCGACGCTTCCGCAATCTCGGACTCCTGACGACGGTCGGCATAAGTCTCCGCGGCGGGCAGTCCGCCCGCCCGGCGGTTGCGCCAGAGGCCTATTGCGAATCCATGTGCGTGTTCCTGCTGCTGGCCGGCAAGAAGCGCTACGTGCCGGAAGCTGCCCATGTCCGCGTCCACCAGATCTGGATGGGCGACCGCGCCGACGATGCGAAGGCGGCGAGCTACAGCGCGCAGGACCTGATGATCGTGGAACGCGACATCGGCCGGCTTGCCAAATACACCTTCGACATGGGCGGAGCCGGCGATCTGCTATCGCTCGCGCTCAGCGTGCCGCCCTGGGAAGACCTGCATGAGCTGGACGCCGGCGAGCTCAAGCTCACCAATCTCGTGACGACCGACCTCGTCGCCGACGTGCTGCCGCATGTGGACATCTCCGCGCCGGCAATGGCGGAGCTTGCGCCGAAGACGCAGGCGAGGTTCGGCGCGGAACCGGAGCAGTCGCAAGCTGCCAAGTCGACCAAGACGGCGGAAGCCCTGGTGCCGACGGGTGGCGTGGCCGCGCCGGCTCCGGCGACGCAGAAGTAAGCTCTGAAATCTTGATAGTGATTCCGGGTTCGTCGCTTTGCGACGCCCCGGAATGACATGGGGAGTTCAGCCCTGCGCCGCAGCCGGCTGCTTGGCTTTGGCTTCGATCTGGCCAATCGCGTCGACCACGGCATCGAAGGTCAGGAGCGTCGAGGCGTGCCGCGCCTTGTAGTCGCGGACCGGCTCGAGGAACTTGATCTCCTCCCATTTGCCTTCAGGAGGCGCACCGTTCTCCTTCAGCATCTTGCGAACAGTTTCGCGTAACTCACGGAGTTCGCTTGCAGTCGAGCCGACGATGCGACTTGCCATGATAGATGAGGAGGCTTGTCCGAGAGCGCAGGCCTTCACGTCATGAGCGAAGTCGGTGACCCTGTCGCCCTCCATCTTGAGATCGATCTTCACGGTCGAGCCGCATAGCTTGGAGTGGGCGGTGGCGGAGGCATCGGGGTCCGGCAGCCGTCCGAGGCGCGGAATATTCCCGGCCAATTCAATGATCCGCTTGTTGTAGATGTCGTTCAGCATGTGATGGGGTCCAGCACTTCCGCATCGGATCGGCCTTGGCGGGCGCCGTCCACGGTCCTATATAGGGTCGGAACTGGCGGAAAAACAGTCCAGCGGCGGTGGCGATAGCCATGCAGCCGACGGGAGAGGTGAGGGCCTTTTCGTCAGGTTCAACTGTTCTCTTCAGGCGTCCGGCGGCATTGCCGCCCCGTCTGCCGGTGACACTCCGGCCGCAAGGCCGTCGAACGGAGTAGACATGGACGCGACCATCAAATCCATCCGCCCCAACAAGCCCTCCGACCGGCAGCCCGAGAGCCGCCCGGCCGAGCTTGACCCTGCCGAATTCCTCGCGGCCGCCGTCCGCGCCGACCAGCCGCGCCCGGCGCGTGCCGAGGCCGAACAGGCGGTGAAGACGCTGCTCGCCTATATCGGCGAGAACACCGAGCGCGAGGGCCTGCTCGACACGCCGCGCCGCGTGGTCGAGGCTTTCGACGAGCTCTATCAGGGCTATCACCAGTGCCCGGCCGAGGTGCTCGACCGCACCTTTGGCGAGACCGCGGGCTATGACGATTTCGTCCTGGTGCGCGACATCGAGTTCACCTCGCAATGCGAGCATCACATGATGCCGTTCTACGGCAGGGCGCACATCGCCTATACGCCGGTGGAACGTGTTGTCGGCCTGTCCAAGCTCGCCCGCCTCACCGACATCTTCGCCCGCAGGCTCCAGACCCAGGAGCATCTGACGGCGCAGATCGCGGCTGCAATCGACGAGGTCCTCAAGCCGCGCGGCGTCGCGGTGCTGATCGAGGCCGAACATACCTGCATGTCGGTGCGCGGCGTCGCCAAGCATGGCGCCTCGACCTTCACCAGCCGCTTCACCGGCATGTTCCGCGACAATCCGGCGGAGCAGGCCCGTTTCCTGTCCCTGGTGCGAGGCCTGCAGCGCTGACCTCGCACGGCTCTGTTGTTTGAGCATGATCTTTTCGGAAAACCGCTTCACACTTTTCCGGATCATGCTCTAGCGAGGTCGCTGTGTCCGCCCACTCCCATGAGATCGAGGAAGGGTTGTCCTTCCAGCCCCGGTTCGACGCGAGCGGCCTTGTGACCTGCGTCGCGACCGACGTCGCCTCCGGTGACGTGCTCATGGTTGCGCACATGAACGACGAGGCGTTGCGCAAGACGATCGCGACCGGCGAGGCCTGGTACTTCAGCCGCTCCCGCAATGCCTTGTGGCGAAAAGGTGAGACCTCGGGTCAGACCCAGCGCGTGATCGAGATGCGCACCGATTGCGACCAGGACGCAGTCTGGATTCGCGTGGAGCAGATCGGCGCGGCCTGCCACACCGGACGAAGGTCGTGCTTCTACCGCAAGGTCGAGGCCGAAGGCGGCGGGGCGAAGCTGGTCTTCGCCGATGCGGAGCGGCTGTTCGATCCGGACGCGGTCTACAAGAAGTAGCTCGCTGTCATTCCGGGGCGCACCGCAGGTGCGAGCCCGGAATCCATTCAGCCGCCCGTAATGCATTGCGATGGATTCCGGGCTCGCGCTACGCGCGCCCCGGAATGGCGGACCCGGCCAATTTAACCCCGCATTAACCATACCTGTCCCACGGTGAGACGACAGGCGCCGAATTGCCGGCGCTGCTCAACGCCGCGCGGGGCGGGCACTTCATCATGTCGGTCGACAATTCCAGTGCCACGCAGACGGCGGTTCTCGATCCGTCGCGGGCGCGCGTCGCCGGTGCGATCAAGCAGGCCTCGAATGTCTCCGGCGTCAGCTTCCAGTACATGCTGACCACCGCCAAGATGGAATCGGATTTCGATCCGACGGCGGGTGCAACGACGTCATCCGCGCACGGGCTCTACCAGTTCATCGACCAGACCTGGCTCGGCACAGTGAAGGAGGCGGGCCCCCAGCTCGGCTATGGCAATTATGCCAACGCGATCTCCAGGACGACGTCGAGTGGCTACGCCGTCGACGATCCCGCGATGAAGCGGTCGATCATGAAGCTGCGCGACGATCTGGAAGCCGCCTCCAGCATGGCCGCGGCGCTGACGCAGTCGAACAGCTTCAAGCTGACGGGCCTGCTCGGGCGCAGGCCGAGCGACAGCGAACTCTACATGGCGCATTTCATGGGCGTCGGCGGCGCCGCAAAGCTGATTGCCAATGCCGAGGACAATCCGCAAGCGGTCGGCGCGCGGCTGTTTCCCAATGCGGCGTCCGCCAACCGTTCGATCTTTTACGCCAAGGACGGCCGCGCCCGCAGCGTCTCCGAAGTCTATTCGGTGCTGGACGCGCGCTATGCCAGCGCGGCCAATTCGAAAACGACCCGCAGCGCGATGGCGATGTATGGCGGCGCGCCCTCGACAACAGAGGTTGCGAGCGCGAGCGGCGTGCGGCCCACCGTACCTGTCATCGACAATGCCGCCTATCTCCAGACCTTCCCGAACACACGCGCGGTGACGCCCGTCAGTGCGACACCGCCGACGACGGTCGCGGACAATGCCCCGACCACGCCGGTGTTTCGTTCGATCTATCAGCCCGGCGATGCCACGCAGCCGGTCTCGACCACGGTGCAGAAATTGTGGGGCAACAACGCCTCGTTCACCTCGGTCGCACCAGCGACCTCAGTTGCATCCGCGACGCCGGATGTGCGTCCGCCGCAGCCGCTCGATCTTTTCAGCGATCGCAGCGGCACGTTCTCGAGCTAGTCGCGTCCTGTGTCCCGGACGCGCCGCAACGCGTAGCGTTGCTGCGCAGAGCCGGGACCATGCGGCAAGCGCTCTCGAACATGGTGTGCCCTCGGCTCAGCAGCACATCACTTCGCGCTGCGCTGCGTCCGGGCACGCAAGCCGAGCGCCTTTGTTCCCTTAACAAAACGTCAATAAAACCAGCCAGTTATGGTGAACGCTTTGTTAAGCGTCGTGGTTTATTTTGTGTTGCAGGTGACGAGCCGTCACCATTTTCGTTTGTTGTGTAAGCCGGAAGCAGCATGATTGTTCGGCAGTTCATCAATTGGATCAGGACGGCGCCCGCCGGCGAGCGGGCCGAGGCCACACGGGCGTTGGCCCGGGCCTGGCTGATCTCAGACCTTTCGACAGACGACCGCACCGCCGCCGAAGGCGCGCTTCTAATGCAGCTCGACGATCCCTCGCCGCTGGTGCGGCAGGCGATGGCCGAGGCTTTTGCGCGCAGCCTTGATGCGCCGGCATCGATCGTGCGGGCGCTGTCGGCGGACCAGCCGACCGTCGCGCTGCCCGTGCTCGAACATTCCCCGCTGCTGATCGACGCCGATCTCGTCGACATCGTCGCGACCGGCAATGACGAGGTGCAATGCGCGGTCGCACGCCGCATCGCGCTGCCGGTCTCGGTCTGCGCCGCCATCGCCGAAGTCGGCTGCGCGGCGGCCGCGCTGGAGCTGATCGAAAATCCCAACGCCGAGCTCGCGCCGTTCTCCTGGGACCGCATCGTCGAGCGCCACGGCCATCTCGCCGCGATCCGCGAGGCGATGCTGGTGCTGGACGATCTGCCGTCCGCAACCCGCGCCGCGCTGGTGGCGAAACTCTCCGAGACGCTGGCGCAGTTCGTCGTGGCGCGGAATTGGCTCAGCGCCGATCGCGCCGAACGCATCGCGCTCGAGGCACGCGACCGCTCCACCATGAACATCGCATCGCGCTCGCGCGGTGAGGACATGCAGGGTCTGGTGCGGCACCTGCGCATCACCGGCCAGCTCACGGCGGGTCTCATCCTGCGCGCGCTGTTGTCGAGCAATCTCGACCTCTTCGACGCGGCGCTGGCCGAGCTTGCCGACCTGCCGCTGGCGCGCGTCACCGCGCTGCTGCACGACCGCGGCGGCAACAGCCTGCACGCGCTGCTTCGCCGCGCCGGGCTTCCCGAGGCGACGTTCGCGGCGTTCCAGGTCGCGCTCGATGCCTGCCACGAGCAAGGCTTCGTCGACAGCGACGACGGCGCGGTGCGGCTGCGCCGGCGCATGGTCGAGCGCGTGCTCACCCATTGCGAGACCGACCGCGGCGTCACCGAGCCGCTGATGGTCCTGCTGCGCCGCTTCGCCACCGAGTCGGCGCGGGAGGAGGCAAGGCTGTTCTGCGACGAGCTGGTCGCGGACGATACGATCGATCCGCTGTATGGCGATCTGATTGCCGCGTAGCGAGATGCCGTAGGGTGGGCAAAGGCGCACAGCGCCGTGCCCACCACCTATCAGTATGATTCGGGATGAATCGTGGGCACGCTTCGCTTTGCCCACCCTACGATGCTGCCCGTGTGGATCGAGCAGCCTCACACGAGATGAAAAAGACGGGCGCTTACTCCGTCGGCGCGATGCTTGGCGCCAGGATCACCTCGAGATGCTCGGGGCGGTCGCGGTTGACGTGGGCGAGATAGTCGTCGGCGACCTTGCGCAGGCGGCGGCTGAGCTCGGCGGAGACGCTGATGCTGTCGAGCCTGGTGTTCTCGTGCACGATGGCGAGGATGGCGTTGATGTGGTGCGTGAACAGTTCGGCCGGCACCTTTTCCAGATCAGGCGCGTGCTCGATGACGCGGCACAGGCTCTCGGCGATTCCGGCTGCGGCCGGATAGCCGAAGGTCGCGGCGTCGCCCTTGATGTCGTGCGCGGCGCGGAACAGCTCGTCGCGCCGCTCCTTGGTGAAGCCGTCATTGCGGATGGCGACATAGGCGGCCGACAGACGATTGACCTCGGTCGTCATCCAATCCTTGAACTCGCCGGACAGGTCCGCGAGCGCCTGCTCGGCGCGGCCGATCGGATCGTCCATGTCCTTGTCTTCGACCCGGCGCAGAACCTTCCGCAGCGGGTTGGGCTGCGTGATGATCTGATGCGTGGCGAAGGCCGTGACCTCGATGTCCTTTGCGCTGTTCTTCGCCATGATGCCTGCCTCGTCTGAAGACGTTGCGCTAGATGGATGAGCGGGCCTTGTCGAGCAGCGAGGGCTGCTGGAGCACCTCGTGCTTTTCGCCGACGCGGCGCTCGGGGCCCATATAGGCGGAATTGGTGTTGCGGCGCCGGTCCGGCCCAAAATAGGTCTTGGTCTTGATGAAGGGGCGGGGATTGGCCACCACGTTCAGGATGCGCTGATAGAGCCCCTTGGCCGAGATTGGCTTGGCCAGGAATTCGGTGACGCCGGCATCGCGCGCCACGGTGACGCGGCGCTTCTCGGAGTGGCCGGTCAGCATGATGATCGGCGCGTAGGGGTTGCCCTTGGATTCCGGCTGCCGGATCATCTGCGCCAGCTCGAGCCCGTCGAAGATCGGCATGGCCCAGTCGGTGATGACGATGTCAGGCACGTAATGGCTGTACATTTCGAGCGCGGTGGCGCCGTCCTCGGCCTCATAGACCTCGCGCGCGCCGAACGAATGCAGCAGCGTCCGCAGGATGCGGCGCATGTGCGGATTGTCGTCGCAGACGAGGAAGCGCAGCTTGTTGAAGTCGATACGGAACATGACGCCCGGGCCAAAGCGGTCAACCTTCGTTAACCATATCGTGGCGAGGGTTAACGAAGGGTTGCGACCGGGCTCCCGCAGCGCGCGGGGGGCGGGGGCTCAGTAGCCGAACTGCTCGCGCAAAATGCGTTCTTCCAGGCTGTGGCCGGGGTCGAACAGCATGCGCATCGAGATGCTCTTGTCGGACAGGACCTCGACGCGCCGGACCCTGCGGACCTCCTCATGGTCGGCGACGGCCGCGACCGGACGCTTGTCGTCCTCCAGCACCTCGATCACGACATAGGCGGTGTTGGGCAGCAGGGCGCCGCGCCAGCGGCGCGGGCGGAAGGCGCTGATCGGGGTCAGTGCCAGAAGGGCGGCGTTGATCGGCAGGATCGGTCCCTGCGCCGACAGATTGTAAGCCGTCGAGCCGGCCGGCGTCGCCACGATGATGCCGTCGGCGATCAGCTCGGGCATGCGCTCGCGCTCGTCGATCAGGATCCGCAGGCGCGCCGCCTGCGAGGTCTGCCGGAACAGGTAGACCTCGTTGATGGCGTGGTGCAGGTGGACGCGGTCGTTGACGTCGGTTGCGCGCATCAGGAGCGGATTGATCTCGGATTCATGCGCCGTCTCGAGCCGCGCGCGCAGATCGTGCGTCGCATATTCGTTCATCAGGAAGCCGACGGTGCCGCGATGCATGCCGTAGATCGGCTTTCCCGTGCGCATGTTCTGGTGCAGCGTCTGGAGCATCAGCCCGTCGCCCCCCAGCGCGACCACGACGTCGGCCTCCCTCGGGTCGCAATTGCCATAGTCCCTGGTGAGCTGGCTGAAGGCGGCCTGCGCCTCGCTGCTCGGGCTGGCGACGAAGGCGATGCGGTCGTATCGCTGGGGCTTGATCATGGCTTGTCGGGCAGGCCGCTGGCTGGAGGAAGTTCCGCCGGGCTCGTCTATACGACCTGGGGCTCCATTGTCGAGGATGACCGCCTCTCAAGGCAAACGGGCGATTGTCGATCCGGAGAACAAAACGGGTTGATTTGAGCCAGCCCGGGCGCCTTACTTGCCCATCGGACCGCTGATCCCGCAAAGCGTCGCAATTCCGCGCTAGTTCGATGCGCGCCGGCTGTGACAGCCGGGCAGGGAGAACGATCATGTTCACGATCTTGCCGACGCTGCGACGAACCGGGCTCGTGCTGGCCGTGTCCGCGGCCGCGCTCGCGAGTGTGGCGCGCGCGGATGATCCGCCGCAGCCGCGCTCCGAGGCGGCATCGCCAGCGGGACAGAAGGGTGGGCGCGCCGCCAATCCGCAAAGCGCGACGCAGGCCTCGCCGTCCGCGGCCGAGCCGCACCGTCTCCCCCCGGATTCGACCACGAAGCAGACGCTGGATCTGCCCGGCCGCACCCTCAATTTCGCCGCGACCGCCGGCTCCATCCGCGTGTTCGACGGCAAGGGCGAGCCGCTGGCCGACATCGCCTATACGTCCCACCAACTCGACGGCGCCGACCGCGCCACGCGCCCGGTCACGTTCCTGTTCAATGGCGGGCCCGGCGCGTCCTCGGCGTGGCTCCAGTTCGGCGCGGCCGGTCCATGGCGGCTGCCGCTCGACGGCGAAGCGCTGTCGCCGTCAGCCTCGCCCGAGGTGAAGCCGAACGCGGAGACCTGGCTCGATTTCACCGATCTCGTCTTCATCGATCCCGTCAGCACGGGCTACAGCCGCTTCATTGCGAGCGGCGAGGACGCACGAAAATCGTTCTACTCTGTCGACGGCGATGTCAACGCGATCGCGCTGGTGATCCGCCGCTGGCTCGAGAAGCACGACCGGCTGACCTCGCCGAAATACGTCGCGGGCGAGAGCTATGGCGGCATTCGCGGGCCGAAGGTGGTGCGCCAGTTGCAACTCCAGCACGGCGTCGGCGTCAAGGGCCTGATCCTGGTGTCGCCGCTCTTGGATTTCCGTGAGTTCACCGGCACCAGCCTCCTGCAATATGTCGCGACGCTGCCGAGCTATGTGGCGGTGGCACGCGAGGTAAAAGGGCCGGTCAAGCGCGCCGATCTCGCCGACGTCGAGGCTTACGCGCGCGGGGAATTCCTGGCTGACCTCGTCAAGGGCGAGGCGGACAAGGAGGCCACCAATCGTCTTGCCGACAAGGTCGCCGCGCTCACCGGCATCGACCAGGCGGTGAGCCGCCGGCTCGCCGGCCGCTTCGACGTCGGTGAGTTCCGCCGCGAATTCGACCGCAAGAACGGCAAGGTGACGGGACGTTACGATGCCTCGGTGCGCGGCTTCGATCCCTATCCGGATTCGAGCAGCTCGCGGTTCGGCGACCCCTCGGGCGACGCACTCCAGGCGCCGCTGACGAGCGCCGCGGTCGACGTGCTCACGCGCAAGCTCAACTGGCGGCCCGACGGCTCCTATGAAGTCCTGAACGGCAGCGTGGAAGGTCACTGGGATTTCGGTCGTGGCATCAACCCGCCGCAATCGGTGTCCGATCTGCGCCAGATCCTCGCCACCGACGCGAAACTGAACGTGCTGGTCGCGCACGGCCTGTTCGACCTTGCCACGCCCTATTTCGGAACGAAGCGGGTGCTCGATCAGATGCCGGGCTTTGCGACGCAGCGCGTGAAGTTCGTCGTCTATCCCGGCGGCCACATGTTCTATTCGCAAGGCGGCTCGCGGCAGTTGTTTCGCAGCGAGGTCGAGGCGCTGATCAGGGAGTAGGCCGACGTTTGCGCGGCTTATATCGACGGGCGATCTCCTTCGCCACGACGCTCGCCGGCTTGAGGTTGGCGCCGGCGATCCAGACCTCGCTGATCCTGCCGCGTTTGTCGCGGATCCGGTGCACCGGCTCGCCATGACTGGAATAGCCCGCAGCCCAGGCGAGCTTGCCGGTGTCGCGGCCGGTGACCTCGATCTCGGCGGCATCCATGAACGGATTGATGAATTGCGGATTGGCGACGAGCACGCGGTTGCCCATCGGCACGAGGTCGCTCGCGCCCCAGATCGTCCACCAGCGGTCGGTCCAGTCGCGCAGGCGCCGGTCGGCCGTGCCGCGCGTCTTGAACACGCGCAAGATCTGCATCGCGCCGTCCATCCAGAACGGCGCCGCGCCGTCGATGGAGTTGCTGAGGATGCTGATCGTGAGCTCGCAAGCGGGGATGGCGCAGGTCCGGGAGATGTAGCCCTGAAAACCGCCGCCATGGCCGAACCAGTCCCAGCCGTCGGTCTTGCCGGCATTGACGCCGAGGCCGTAATAGCCCTCGAAGCTCTGCGGGATACGCCAATGGTGTCGCGTCATCTCGCGGCGGCTCGCGACCGAGAGCACGCTCTTCTTCGCATTGGGCGCAAGCTGCGCGAAGAAACGGGCGGTGTCGCCGGCAGTCGCAACGAAGCCCGCGGCGGACGCCATCGCCTGTGCGGGATTGTCGCCGGGGATCACGCATCGCTCGCCGAATGGCAGCTTTCGCGTATGGCCGCGCGCGAACGATGCGTCCTTGGGCAGCGGCGCGTCCGCCTCGCTCTCGCGCAGGCCCGCGGGCTCGATGATCTCGCGCTTGATCCAGGCGGAGTAGGGCTGCTTCGTCACCGCTTCGATGACGAGGCCGAGCAGGCCAAAGCCGTGATTGGAATATTTGAAGCGGGTGCCGGGCTCGATCGCGGTCGGCAGCTTCAATTCCGCGAGCAACTCTTTCGCGTTGAGATAGGAACGGCGGTCGATGAACTGTCCGGAATCGGCGCCGTCGCGCGTCAGCCCCGCACTGTGTGAGAGCACCTGCCCGATCGTGGTCTCGGCGACGCGCGGATGCAGGCCACCGACATATTGGCCGACCGGATCGTCGAGCCGGAGCTTGCGCTGTTCGCGCAGCTTCATGATGCCGGCCGAGGTGAAGCTCTTGGAATGGGAGGCGATGCGGAAGCGGTGGCGCGGGGTGAGCTTCTCGCCGGTGTCGAGATTGGCAAGGCCGAACGCATGCTCGGCGACGATCTCGCCGCGATGGGCGAATGCGATGATGACGCCTGGCTGCTGGATTGTCGTCAGTTGGAATTCGATCCAGGAGCCGATGTAGTCGATCGCGGATCGCAGCCACGGGTCCATTGCACACCAATTTGCTGGGAAAATCGATGCTAGAGGCTAGCCGAGAAAGCCGAACGGGCACAACCGAAAGGTTGTGCCCGTTCGCGAGGTTGAAGATGCGATTGTCTTAGTAGACGAGCGTCGCGCCGGTCGGCTTGTCGAGCGCCGTGGCGAGCGAGCGATATTCGGAGCTGTCGGTGCCGGCGAGCGAGGCGATCTTGTTCAGATGATACTGCGCCTGTTCGCGGTTGCCCTGCTCGAGCTGCCAGAGGCCGTAATACTGCCAGGTGCGGACGTGGTTCGGATCGTCCTTCAGCGCCAGCTCGTAATAGACCTTCGACGACTGGTAGTCGCCGAGCTTGCGATAGGAGTAGCCGATCAGGTTGGCGACGTCGGCGACGTCGTTGCGCTTGAGCGACTTCAACCGATCGATCGCGCCGGTGTAGTCGTGGTTGTCGTAGATCGCAGTATAGGCGGTGCGATAGGCGGCGAGGAATTTGGGATCGCTGACGGAAGAGCTCTTCTTCTTGCCCTTCTTGGACGAGGAGTCCGACTTCGGCGGCGGCGAGGGCTCGTCACTGCCGGCGGCATAGGCGCTGGACAGCACCGGCGCGGCCGCCAGCGACATGGCGACCAATCCCGGCACGACAAGCATTGAGAGTTTGCGCATCTAAATTCTCCCGTATGGAACGTGGCGATCCTACACGATTGCCCGAAGACCGGAACACCCGTCTGGCGAAAACATTCCCGCTTCGCACGATCTATTCGCCCGGGCGCGGATGACAAACTTGTCATGGAGATGAACGGAAGCCTGCAAGGGGCTTCAGACAGGGTTCAGCGCGCCGCCCCTAGGCTCCCACCCACGATCGAAGGGTAGGCGAGAGGGCGCCGCCTCAAGATCCTTCCAAGAGGAGACCACCATGTTGAAGACCATTTCCGCAGCCTTGCTCGCCGCTTCCGTGATCGCAGCCCCGGCCTTCGCCGCCGAGGCCGGCAAGACCACCACGGCCCCGGTGATCAAGGCGGACCAGAGCCAGACCAAGGCCTCGACCACTGCCGCGAAACCGGACACCGCCATCAAGGCCGATGCCAAGGTCGAGGCCAAGACCGATGCCAAGACCGATGCGAAGGCCACTGCCAAGACCGACGCGAAGGCCGGCGACGTCAAGCCCGCCGACGTCAAGGCGGACGCCAAGGTGGATACCAAGTCGAAGGCGATGAATGCCAACGCCGCGGTCACGCCCGACGAGCACAAGACCGTGCGCACCCATCGCCACCACCACAAGCGTCTGTCGGCGAAGAAGCTGAAGGCGCAGCCTGAGGTGACTAAGCCGCTGGCCACCGAGAAGCGCAGCTAACGACTGATCCTGCGCGGCGGCATCCCAAGCATTGCCCCGCCGCCGCGTCAGGACTTCAGACCCGGCCCGTCGTCTCGGCGCCTTGCGCGAAAGCGCAGACGCCGGCGGCGGGACGGTGCGTGCGTCGCAAAGCCCCGGTGACGCGAATTCCCTTTGCACGACCTTGCGGCTAGAACGTCGCCTTAGTCTGTTCGAGCGGGAGCGGGATCTGTGGGGCGATTGGCGAAACGTGCGGCCTGCTTGGCATCGGTCCTGTTATTGCCGTTGGCGCTTGCGGCATGTTTCGGCAGCGACGGTGATCGTCCGACCATCATCGGTGGGACCCAGGCCGGAGGGCCGCAGCCGTTTCCCGACAATTTCCGCGGCGACATCCTGGCGCTGATGCGCACCTATCTGAACAACCCGGTCGGCGTGCGCGAGGCCAGCATGGCCGAGCCCGTCCAGCGCGAGGTCGGCGGCCGGCAGTTCTATGTGAGCTGTCTGCATTTCACCCCGCGCGAAACCGATGGCAGCTACAAGGCCATGCGGGAACGCGCTGTGATCTTCGTCAACGGACGGGCGGACCGCGTCGTCGACCGCACGAGCGAGCTCTGCGCCGGCGCGGTTTACGTACCCTTTCCGGAACTGGAAAAGATGACGCGGTAGCGCAAAGCCCGCCTTCATCGCCGGGTGTTAGAACGATGCTGCCGGAGCCGCTGGATCACATTTCGGCGAGCTTTGAACGGGGTGGTTTGACCTCGCGACAAATTGTTACGGCAGGCCCTGCGCAGACGACAAAAATAGTCGGTGCAGGACGACGTGACGGAACAAAATCGCGTTGTTGCCCCTCCGTCACAGTCACGAGCGATCAACGTTCCGGCATCGCCGCGAAGCAACCCAATTCACGCCACGTTGTTTCCTGAGTGTCGTAAATGAAAGAACGGGGATGATCATGAAATCAATTTTGCTGGGTGCAGCTGCTCTGCTTGCGCTGGCCGCGCCGGCTGCAGCCGCGGACATGCAGCCGCGCACCTACGCCAAGGCCCCGGCCTATACGCCGCCGCAGCTGATTTATAACTGGACCGGTTTCTACATCGGCGGCCATGTCGGCGGCGCGTTCGCCGGCGACAGCAGCTTCCAGTCCAGCGACGCCCGCTTCCTCGGCGGCGTGCAGGGCGGCTTCGACTACCAGTTCGCGCCCAATTGGGTGGTGGGTATCGAGGCCCAGTATTCCTGGCTGCCGACCAACAACAACGGTGTCACGTTCCCGCTGGGCACGCAGGTGACCTCCAACACCGACCAGCTCGGGTCGGTGACCGGCCGCATCGGCTACACCTGGGGTCCGGCGCTGCTCTACGCCAAGGGCGGTTACGCTTGGCGCAATGGCGGCCTGGGCGTCAATGTCGCAGGGGTGCCGCAGGGTTTCACCACCACCGGCAACAGCAAGGACGGCTACACCGTCGGCGCCGGCCTCGAATACATGTTCGCGCCGAGCTGGTCGGCCAAGGCCGAGTACCAGTACTACAATTTCGGCAGCACCACCTTCACCTCCGGCCCGGCCGATATCGTCGGCGTTCGCGGCCGGGAGGACGAGCATACCGTCAAGGTCGGTGTGAACTACCGCTTCGGCTGGGGTGGTCCGGCAGCCACGCGCTACTGACCCTCCACCGCGATCATCGCTCTGACAAAGGCCGGCTTCCCGCCGGCCTTTCGTTTGTCAGCCTCTTGCCTGCCGGCCCCATGTTTGCTTTGCGTGAACCATCTGGCGCGTCATTTGCAGGAAAACATCCGACGGGCGCCTTCTCACGCGCGTCATGGGACTTGGGTAAAGCAAAAATAATTTTTGCCGCTTACGGAACTCGCGCTCCGGAAAGCGTTATATGAGAATTACCGGGCTGGTGGGACGACGGACATGCGTATCTTGGTGTCGGCGGTGGTGCTCTCGTGCTTTGTCTGCCTGCCGTGCTCTGCACAGACAATCCTCAAATCCGAGCCTCTGATGCTGGCACCTTACGAGGTGGCTTTCGTCAAGGACGCGTCGTGCTCGTCGGGCAAGGTGCTCAAGGTCACCGGCGCGATCCGCGGGCTGCATCGCCGCAAGGCCTGCGTGGTGCTGGCCGGTGAGCAGGCCTCGCTGGCAACCGCAACGCCTTGACCGCTTTGCGGCTTGCTCCGCCGGACCTCACGAATTCAGCTCGAGCTCCATCGTCGACTGGCGGTCGGCCTCGGCCTTGTTTTGGGCGGGGTCCTCACCCTGGGCGACCCGGCAGGGCCTGATCTCGTAGTCGTTGTCGAGCACCCGGCGTGGCCCGGGACGCTCCTCGTCGGCGCTGACGTCCACAACCAGGCCGCTCCGATACGCGAGCTTCCAGACGTCAGCTTCGCTCGGATAGGCCTTGCTGATCTGGGCGTCGTTGCAGAACAAGGCGTAGGGCATTCTTCCCGCTCCCGGAAACCGCGTTAACGACCTCATGGGCCGCCGGTTCCGGGCGGCTGCTGATCACGGGGCCGTGATCGGGCTGCCGGGCCCTGAGTCCTTAACGAGTCCTGAATCGCGAAAAAAAGAATCCTTGGGACTCGTTTGGCGGAATCAGCGGATGTTTTCCGCCATGACGAGCGACCTGAAGACCTCCTGCGGGCACATGCTCCTGCCGCTGACGCTGGCGTTATTCGGCGCCTGCGCGGCCAATCTTTGGCTGGTGTGGTCCTGGCTGTAGGGCCCCTCTGACGGGAGGGCGGCCTTATTTTTTGGCCGATGGGCCAGAGGCGTCGTGGATGGCGGCGCGCAATTTGGTCAGGGTTTCGGCACAATATTCCTCGCGCTCGCGCTCGAACCGCTCCTGATGCTTGCGGAAATTGGCGATGCGGGCCTGCATCTCGGTGCGGAAATCACCGATCACCCGCGGTGGCGGCAGAGGAGTGGGTGGTGGGGGCGGTACCGGAGCTTGCGCCAGCTCGATCTCGACTGCGGCGGCTTCCACGGCAATGCTCTCGACCGCGACTGTCGTGGCAACCGGGGTCCCTTCCGGCTGAAGGACATCATCCTTCCTGCCGGTCACCGATTGGACGAAGGCCAGTGTCTGCGCGATCAGCGCGTCGCGTTCCGCGATCCATTTCATGATCCACCTCAGCCGGCCCCATTCCAGCAAGGCGGCCGCGCCGAATCAAGGCGGAAACAAGGGGATTGCATATTTTTCCCGGTCGCCTGAAAATAGGCGGATGGATTCCGGAAAAGAACGGTCGGACGAAGTGGAGGGCCTGAGGCTCATCCGCGCGTTCCTGTTGCTGCCGCCCGACAAGCGGGCGGAGGTGATCGCGTTCGTCGAGGAATTGGCGCGTTCGCAAGGCCGGCCCGAGGAGGGCACGCAGGCGTCGCCGAGGTGAGCGCTATCGTTGGCGCGGATTGATGTTGGGCTCGAACGGTGCGCCAACCACCCGGACCGGTGTCTGAACCGGTGTCCGGGTGACGTCGATCACGGCTGTCTCGGCGACCCGCTTTTCGGGGGCCGGCGAAAGCATCGGCTCGAACAACGTTAATGTCCCGGTCACGGCGACACAGCACAGCGTCACGGTCGCTAGCAGAAACATATTTCGGTTTTCTTCCCTGATCCGCATAGGTCGACAACGGCTGACGCGGAGGCTCGGTTCCGGGCCGGCGACGCCGGATCGCGCGACCGAAATGGGCCGAAGCTTACGCCAAGCTTACGTCGGAGCGCAGAAGGGTTATTTTTGCGTAAGAATACCCAGGCGACTTGAGGTTAAATCTTAACATCCGCCGGTTCCAATGCACGATGCTGGGATTATCGCCGGCAGCACCATCATTGGACGGCTTATATGAGCTTTTTGAACAATCTGAAGATCGTCTGGAAGGTCGCGTTGATCGTGACCGTGATGGGCTGTGCAATGATCACCGTCGCGGCCTTTGGCGTGCGCGAACTTTCCGCGACCGTGGACGGTTTCGGCGAGCTCTCCGCCGCGCAATCTTCCTCTCTCAACCTCACCCGCGCCCAGCGCCGCGCCGAGACCTACCACGCGGCGCTCTATGCGGTGTTCACCGAGGCAACCGAGGCGGGCAATGCCAAACGCCTCAAGACCGCGACCCAGAACCGCGACGAAATCCGTCAATTCCTCGATGCGGCCGAGCAGGACGACCCATCGCGTGCCGGCGAGCTGAAGAGCATCGGCGACCAGTTGAAAGCCGCCTTCATCGGCTGCGATCCGGTGCTCCAGGCCGGCTCACAGGCCAGCAGCACGGAAGAGAATGCCAGGGCAGCCGAACGCGCGCACAAGGAGTGCGATCCCCTGATCGATGCGGCCCTGCTGCGCATCGCCAAGTTCACGACCGAGACCGCCCAGGCCGTCGCCAAGCGCAAGGACACCATCAGCCGCGACGCTCACGCCGCGACCTGGACCGTGATCGGCGTCAGCGCCGGCGGCCTGATCCTGGGCATTGCGATCGCGCTGTTCATCGGCCTCAAGGCGATGTCGCAGCCGATCGCCCGGCTCAAGCTCGCCATGGAGGGGCTTGCCCGCAACGACCTCAAGACCGAGGTGCCCGAGAAGGACCGGCGCGACGAGATCGGCGACATGGCCAACACGGTCGAAGTGTTCAAGACCAATGCACTGGAGGTCGAGCGCCTCAAGGCCGCACAGCTCGAAGTCGAGAAGCAGGCTGCCGAGCAGCGCCGTCGCGACATGGTCAACCTCGCCGACGGCTTTGAACGTGCAGTCGGCGAGATCATCGAGACGGTCGGATCCGCCTCCACCGAGCTCGAAGCGTCGTCCTCGACGCTGGCGACCACCGCGCAGCGCGCGCAGGAGCTGACCTCGGTCGTCGCAGTCGCGTCCGGCGAAGCTACCGGCAATGTGCAGTCGGTCGCGACCGCCACGGAGGAGCTGTCCTCCTCGGTCAACGAGATCAGCCGGCAGGTGCAGGCATCCGCGCGGATGGCGGGCGAAGCCGTCGCCCAGGCCCGCACCACGACGGAACGGGTCAGCGAGCTCTCGGTTGCCGCGACGCGGATCGGCGACGTCGTCGAGCTCATCAACACCATTGCCGGCCAGACCAACCTTTTGGCGCTGAACGCCACGATCGAAGCGGCGCGTGCCGGCGAGGCCGGCCGCGGTTTCGCGGTCGTCGCGTCCGAAGTGAAGACGCTGGCCGAGCAGACCGCGAAAGCGACCGGCGAGATCAGTCTGCAGATCTCCGGCATCCAGACCGCGACCCAGGAATCCGTCAACGCGATCCGCGATAACTCCGTGACCATCGAGCGGCTGTCGGAGGTGTCTTCGACCATTGCCGCGGCCGTCGAGGAGCAGGGCGCCGCGACCCAGGAGATCTCGCGCAACGTCCAGCAGGCCGCTCACGGCACCCAGCAGGTCTCCTCGAACATCACCGACGTGCAGCGCGGAGCGGCCGAGACCGGCTCGGCCTCCTCGCAGGTGCTCTCGACCGCCAAGATGCTGGCGACCGACAGCAACCGGCTGAAGGACGAGGTCGGGAAATTCCTGCGGACGGTGCGCACGGCGTAAGTCCGCCGGCATCCGTCCGTCGCGCGTCTTAGAGCGCCAGCAGACAAGCGAGCACGAACACCAACAGCACGGCCGTCATGACGACGGCCGTCACCGCGCCAGCGGCAATCTTGGCCTTCTCTCTCGGGGTGGTCGAGCGCATCGGACGCGAGTATAGCGTGTTTGCACCGGAATCTCGACCTTGAGTCCGATCCCATGATCTCCAATCGTCCTCCCGTGCTCGCCCACGAACGCTTCGTCGCCGACCGCGACAATTTCTCGGGACTAGATCTCGCCGCGCGGTTCGAGCGGATCGAGCGGACGAACCTTTGGGGTGCCACGAACTCGGTGTCGGGCCTCGGCTCGGAGGACACGGCCACCGCCGCGATCCGGGATGCGCTTCCTCCGCTGCTGCAGCGGCTCGGCGTACGCTCGCTGCTTGATGCGCCCTGCGGCGATGCCGGCTGGATCGGCCACCTCAATCTCGATCTCGGTTACATCGGCATCGACATCGTGCCGTCGCTGATCGAGACCAACAACGCGCGTGCGGCGCGCGGTGAATTGGCCGGTCGATTCCTGGTGGCCGATATCACGCGCGATGCACTGCCGCGCGCCGATCTGATCCTGTGCCGGGATTGCCTGGTGCATCTGAGTTTTCAGAACATCGCCCGCGTCATCGCCCGCTTTCGCGAGAGCGGCGCGCAATTCCTGCTCGCCACGACGTTTCCGGAGTGGGAGGAAAACCGCGATTGCGAGGATGGCGACTGGCGCGCGCTCAACATGACGAAGGCGCCGTTCGACTGGCCGGCGCCGCGCGAGTTGATCGACGAGCGCTGCGAGGAGGGCGATGGCGGCTGGCGCGACAAGAGCCTCGGGCTCTGGCGGCTGGACGAGTTGCCGGATCGCGTCCGCACGGCCACGGATGTGTGACAGCTGCGGGCGGAACGTCCATTGCGTCCGTGATCGCCCCGGCGATAGATTTCGGGTTGTGTTGCGATCTCCTGTCGTATGCCGGAGCCCACCATGAGAGCATGTGCTGTCCTGGCCGCGTTGTTGATCTGGTGCAGCGCGCCGGCGCTGGCGCAGCAGGAGGGGGCAGCGCTCTATGCCGCGCATTGCGCGCAATGCCACGACGGCGATGCGCAGAGCCGCGTGCCGGGCCGCGGCGCCATGCAGGCGATGTCGTTCGATCATGTGCTGGGCACCTTGACCTCGGGCAGTATGGCGGCGATGGCGAAGGATCGCAGCGATGCGGAGCGCCGCGCGATCGCTTCCTTCGTCACCGGCAAGATCGCGAGCGATGGCATTGCAGCCGACGCGGAAGGCCGCTGCACGCAGCAGGTCAGCGGTTTTCCGCTAGCCTTTGACGGTCCGCGCTGGAACGGATGGGGCGTCGACACCAACAACAGCCGCTTCCAGCCCGCCGACATGGCGGGGCTGACCGCGGAGCAGGTGCCGCGCCTGCGGTTGAAATGGGCTTATGCGTTCCCCGGCGCCTCGGTGTCGTTTGCGCCGCCGACCATCGTGGGCGGAATCCTGTTCATCGGCGGCACCGATCGCAAGGTGCACGCGCTCGACGCGCGCAGCGGCTGCACGCTGTGGACGCTGGCGATCGATGCGGCGGTGCGGGCCGCGATCAGCTTTGCGCCACTTCCGGGCTCCGACCAGTTCGCGATCTTCTTCGGCGATTTGCGCGCCAACGCCTATGCCGTGAACGCGCTGACCGGCGCGCTGATCTGGAAGACGAAGGTCGAGGAGCATGCCGCCGCGCGCATCACCGGCGCGCCGACGCTGCATTCGGGCGTGCTCTACGTGCCGGTGTCCTCGATCGAGGAAGCCGCAGGCTCGCAAGCCAGTTACGAATGCTGCACCTTCCGCGGCAGCGTGGTGGCGCTGGACGCGGTGACCGGCAAGCTGGTCTGGCAGGCCTATACGATTCCGGAAGTGCCGCATCCGACCGGCAAGAACGCCAGGGGCACGCAGCTGTTCGGTCCGTCCGGCGCCGCGATCTGGTCGGCGCCGACGATCGATGCGAAGCGGGGCGCCGTCTATGTGGCGACCAGCAATTCATACTCGAACCCGCCGGCGGCAACCGCCGATGCGATCCTCGCTTTTGAGCTCGCGACCGGGAAGCTGCTCTGGAAGCAGCAGGCCACGCCCAAGGATGCCTTCGTCGTGGCGTGCTTCACTGCGGACAAGTCCAATTGCCCGGAGGATCACGGACCCGATCACGATTTCGGCCAATCGCCGATCCTCGTGACCTTGCGCGACGGCAGGCGCGTGCTCGTCATCGCGCAGAAGTCCGGCGTCGTGCACGCGCTCGATCCCGACGACGGCGGCAAGATCCTGTGGCAGACCCGGATCGGGAAGGGCGGTGCGCTCGGCGGCAGCGAGTGGGGCTCGGCCGCGGACGGTGAGCGCATCTATGTCGCCAACTCGGACGTGCGTTTCATGCGTGACGGCACGCGGCAACTCGATTCGACGCAAGGCGGCGGCCTGTTCGGCCTCGATCTCGTCAGCGGCAAGATCGCGATGGAAGTGCCGCCGGTCACCTGCGGCGACCGTCCCCAATGCAGCCCCGCGCTTTCGGCGGCGGTGAGCCTGATCCCGGGCGTGGTATTCTCCGGCGGCGTCAGCGGCTTCCTGCGCGCCTATGCCACCGACGGCAAGCTGCTCTGGGAGTTCGACACCGCGCAGGATTTCAAGGCCGTGAACGGCGTCCCCGCCCATGGCGGCGCGATCGACGGCCCCGGGCCGGTCATCGCCGGCGGCATGCTCTACACCAATTCCGGCTACGGCCAATGGAGCGGCGTCGCCGGCAACGTGCTGCTGGCGTTCGAGGTCGGGACGGACTGAGAATTTCGCCGTCGTGTCCCGGACGCGCTGCAACGCCTTCAGCGTTGCGGGGCTGAGCCGGGACCCAGAAAGCGGCACGGAGGAATGCGGCGCGATGGGCCCCGGCTCTGCAGCGCATCGCCGAAGAGGCGCTGCACTGCGTCCGGGGCACGGGTTGAGGCCGCTTCGTCAACCTCGTCATAGGCGCCTCCCTTTCAACTGCATCCCGACCAACGAGGAGAGAATTCGATGATCGATGCCAGATGCAGCTGCGGTGCTCTCGCACTGTCGCTTCCGGGACCATCGCAACTCGTCGTCGCCTGTCATTGTGTTGATTGTCAGCGACGAACCGGCGCGCCGTTCGGCGTCGGCGCCTTCTACGCTGCAGAGACCGTCACGATTTCAGGGACGCCAAAGCCGTACGTTCGGACAGCCGCAAGCGGCGGCAAGGTCCGCAGCTATTTTTGTCCTGACTGCGGCTCGACGGTTTATTGGCAAGCCGAGAATTTGCCTGCGATGATCGGCGTTGCCGTCGGCGCGATCGCGAATTCCGATTTTCCACCGCCCATCAGATCAGTGTTCGAGCAGTCGAAACATGGATGGGTGGAGATGTCAGGTGCCGAGCACTTCCAGCAAGGCAGCGTGCCGAAGCGTTCAAGCTGAAAACTGCGCGCCAGATGCTGGTGCCGGCTGAGGGGATTGAACCCCCGACCTTCGGTTTACAAAACCGCTGCTCTACCGCTGAGCTAAGCCGGCGACGCCTGACGACGCGGGTAGGGCCGGCATGGGCCGGGGTGTCCACCCGTTGCGCGCCGCAATACCAGACTTGATCGGAAAGTGCCAGAACCGGAAAGGCCGTCGCCGCAGACATGAATCAGGCGGCCCGGAGGCCGCCTGATCTCTCGCATCGATTTAGATCGCCTTACTGGCAGATGTGCCGGCGGCCGTCTGCGCCCTTGAACCAGGTGCCGGGCGTGCAGACGAAGCCGTTACGCTGGGCGTAGGTACGGGTGTCCCAGCCGCGGTTGTCCCACGAATTGTCGTAGGCATAGGAATTGTCCCAGGCGCGGAACGGCGCGCTGGCAATCGCGCCCGCGGTGCCGATCGCGGCGCCGGCTACGCCGGCCGCGACGTCGGTCGGCCAGAAGCCGGTGCGGCTCCTGTTCCAGTCGTTATTCCAGTCGCCATTGGTCTGACGATAGGACACGCGGCGATGGCGGTATCCGCTATCGGTGTAAGGATTGCCGGGGCCGAGATTCTGGCAATTGGCGTTGGGGAATTGCGCCGAGCAGCGGCCGGGATTGGTGACGACGGCCTGCGCCATGGCAGAGCCTGCCAGCATGGTCGCCGCAATCGCCGTCGCTCCAAGAAGTTTGATGTTCATGGTTGTTGGCTCCCATTTTGTTGACGGGGGCTAAACGCTTGCGGCGCCGGACGTTCCGATGAAACCGGGGGATTTCGCAAGCAAACGGTCAAACGGATGTGAGCGCACGGCGCGGTTCCGTGCGGCGGAGTCACACGCCGTTAACGTTTCGCTCATTCGGTTTGCAGCATTTGAGCGGCGCGCAATCCTTACACATTAGGCTTACCGGAATTTGGTGAGCGGGCCTTAACCCTCTCTGCGCCGCGATCGGATAGGTTGCCGCCGCATAACCGGGGTCCCCCTCATGCGCGTTGTGGCGCTCGCTGCCTTTCTGATCGGACTGCCCGCGACGGCGTTTGCCGGCAGCGGCTTCGATATCGTCGTTCCCGGCCGGCCCGGCGTGCCGATCATCATCAACAACATCGACGCGTCCTATGCCGTGGTCGAGGGTGTCTGGGGCCTGGGCAAGAACCAGCAGGTGCAGCCCACGATCTATGGCGGGCGCTATATCGCCGAGCGGCAGCCCGCCGACGTCGGCCATTATTATCCGACGCTGGGCCTGCGACCCGGCTACGGCCGGCTCGAGGTCGAGCCGCCCGCGAACCGCAAATTGCCGAAGCCCGCCGAGAGCTATCACCAGAGCTGGGGCGCGCAATCGGCGCCGCTGCCGCCGCAGATGGACGTGCCCGTCGATCCGCCGCCGGTGATCCTCGCGCCTGAAATCAACGATCGTCCGCGGCCACCGCGACCGCGGCCGCATGTCCAGGTCCCCGGCAAGCCGCCGGGTTAAGAAACGTCAAAATCCAACAAACAGAAATCAACAGGAGAGAGTAATGCGTCAAATGATTTCGGGACTGGTCGCGGCAGCTGCCGTGATGTTCGTCGCCACGGCACCCGCCGCGGCGTGCGGCTTCAACCCGTGCCAGCCAGTCGCGCCGGTCTATTCCGGCTGCAACACCGGTTGCGGCGGCTACGGCTATGGTGCCGGCTACGGCTATGGCGCCTTCGAGCGTCTCGCCGAGCCGACCACGCAGTATTATTACGTCAACCAGGGCCCGACCTACACCGGCCCGGGCGCTTTCGCGCCGTATCCGACCTACCGTGAAGACGCGGTCGTCGCGCCCGCCAATTACGGCTACGGCTATCGCGCCGCCGTGGCTCCCTATCACCGCCCGTACTACCGTCCGTACCGCTACGGCTACGGCCCGCGGCACGGCTACCTGCCGCGCACGCATTACGGCTATGGTCCGCGCTACGGCTACGCCCACCGTCACGTGCCGGCGCCGTACTACGGCGGTCACCGCGTGCTGCGCCGCTACTACTGATCTCTGATCGGTTGAGCTAAAGAGACGCCCGTTCGCGCGATGCGGACGGGCGTTTTGCTTTTTGGATTTTTGGTTTGACGCGTTTTCTTGACGCGAACCGGTATCCACTTCGCTCGAAAACACTTACCGCTTCATCAGCCCCAGCCGGCTCGCGCCGACATAAAGCGAGAGCACGGCGGCGTTCGAGACGTTGAGGCTCTTGATCTCGCCGGGCATGTCGAGCCGCGCCACGACGCTGCAGGTCTCGCGGGTCAATTGCCTGAGGCCTTTGCCTTCGGCGCCGAGTACGAGCGCGAGCGGCTCGCGCAATGCGACGTCCGAGAGATCCTCACTGCCTTCGCTGTCGAGGCCGACGGTCTGGAAGCCGATTTCATTCAGCGTGGTCAGGGCGCGAGCGAGGTTCTGCACGGTCACAACAGGCACCAGCTCCAGCGCACCGGAGGCAGCCTTGGCGAGCACGCCGGTTGCTTCCGGACTGTGGCGCGCGGTGGTGACGATCGCCTTCACCGCGAACGCTGCGGCCGAGCGCAGGATGGCGCCGACATTGTGGGGATCGGTGATCTGGTCGAGCACCAGCACCATGCCTTCCTGCGCCAAGTCCTCGATGTCGGGCGAGGGCAGGGGATCGGCCTCGGCGAGCAGGCCCTGATGCACGGCGTCGGGCGGCAGCAGGCGGTCGATCTCCTGGGGCCGGACGATCTCGGGGGTGACGCGGGTTTGGATATTTTCGTCCACGAGCCGCTTCGCTGCGTTCTCGGTCAGCGTCAGCTTGCGGATCCGCCGCTCCGGGTTGGCCAGCGCCATGGTGACGGTATGCCAGCCATAGAGGATGACCGGCCCGTCGGCATGCGAATCGCGGTCGCGCCAGGCCGGCCGGCCGCCCGATTTCCCGGGCCTGTTGAAGGGCTTAGCCCCGCCGCGAGGGCCCCTGGGGGTGAATTTTCGATCCTTCATGGGCTCGCTTGTGTCACGGGTCCCGGAATATGGCAATTTGGGTGGCTTCGAAGGCGATTTTAGCTGTTCGCCTCGGTTGACTTTGCCCCATCGGATCGCCCATAACCGCGCCCGGTCGCGCCCCCATCCGGGCTGTCGCGGCCTTCACGTTCCATGGCCGTCTTCGGTCGCCGGCAAGGTCCGGCCCGATTGTGCTGCCGTCGAGCGGGGGAGTGTCCCGAGTGGCAAAGGGAGCTGACTGTAAATCAGCCGCCTCATGGCTTCGCAGGTTCGAGTCCTGCCTCCCCCACCAATCTTTTCAATAGCTTAGTCGAAAAATCAGGTGCCGCCCGCGCGCCAGATTTTTCGGATGCTTCTGAGCCCCACTTCAAGCCCCACTAATCCGATCGCTTTCAACAACAAGAAGACACGGGCGCAGCCCGGCTCGTGGCCGCGCGACAAGCTCCTTCTCCGCCTTCGTGAGAGCCGTAGCCAAACTTCCGGAGTCCGTATTGACGGCTTAGAGTGTTCTCATTATGTTCCGAATTGCGCGTTAGTTGAGCAGCGAACTTTCTGCTACTTCCGTCTTCGCTTCGCGGCACGTGACGGGGGAACGAATGGGTCTTTTAGATGAAGATGCGCTCGATCGTATTTCCATCCAACGAATGATTTTCCATGTTGTCGGCCCGGCCGACGAAGATTTTCAATTGATGGACGAGATCGATGCGGCTGGATTCGAGAGCTTTTTTCTAGCTCGGATTCGGGAAACGAATGTCGGAAACAGGTTCAATTTCATCGGTGAAGATGCGGGAGTGCGGCCCTCGCTTCGGAGTGTGTCCGAAGACAGCAGCAAGTTTGTCCAGCGCTCTAAGGAACTGACCGAGGTCTTTCAGAGCGGCCACAAGGGCGCACCGCTTTCGTCGAAAGGCGCGTTCATCGTGGCTCAACTCGGCGGATTGCCCACGCCCGCTTTTGCGCTCATCAAGTTCGACGATCAAAAAGTGCTGCGATACCAGCAGACAACGAAAGACGGTCGCGTTCGCGCAAAGGTCACTGAAGTAAACAACACATTCGTTGAGGATCGCAAGGCGATGCAGAAATCAGCGTTGATAGTGTTGGATGCGAAAGGAGGAGACCTTGCCGTCTACGACCGAGCCAACAAGCGAAATATCACCGAGTACTTCAAGACCTTTCTGGGCGTAAAGCGGCTTTGGACGCCATCAGACGCCACCGATCGGCTTATCAAGTCACTTGCGGCCAGCGCCGCTGTCTACCGGCAATCGATGCCGGAAGACGTCAAGCGGAATTGGAGAAGGAACCTACACGAAGCGACGCGTTCGCGTGACGCAATCGAGCCCGGAGAAGACCTCAACGTTTTCGGGGCTCAAGTCTTCGGTCCGTTCTGGCAGGACGATGGGTTCAGAAAAGACGTTGAGCGCGAGCTTCATCGAAATCGCATTTCAGGTGAAGTGATCGAAATCGATAAAGCGCGCGTCAAGTCCCCCCAAGTTCGGCGCCTCAGAACGCAAGAAAACATCTGGGTGATCTACCCGAAGCAACTTGATGACGCAGGCAAAGCCGTCGTGAATGTGGACCGAGGCCCAGACGGAAGCGCCACGATAACAATCAGGACGCAGGGTATTATTGATGACGAACTCTCGGACGAAAGCATTGATGGAAGCGCTGCGCCAGCACGCGGCCGGCCCCGTCAGTGAAACCAGCGATCTCTATCAACAGACGATAACCGTCAGCGGGACGCCGTTTTGGCAATTCCTTCAGGCTGCACGCCTGGAAGCCGCCGAAATGGGGGTCACCATTAGCGTGACGGATCATTCGGATGATTATGAACTGTTGGACGATGATCTTGAGGAGTTTTCAGAAAGAGCCTTCTCGATACGAATAATCAAAGTACCGCATCCTGATACTTTAAAGTTTTTCACGATCGATGGCTTTTGTCGCTCCGCTGCCACGGAGCCGAGCAGATTCGAGTCCGTCGAAAATGTACTGATTGCTGAGATTGACTTCGAAAGCACCAGCGCCGGGTTGATCGTCCGACCTTGGATGGATGACTCCTCTACATCATCTCCTACGCAAAGCGTCGATGCGGCGCCTTCCCCTCGACGACTCGTCAATGACATGTCTGGGAAAGGCTTGGTTCCGACCAGCGTAAGCACGTGGATCGTAGCCGATGCATGGCTCCGCGATAAGATTTTGAATGTTGCGAGTTATCGTCTCTCATTGTGTTTACCTGACGCTGTATCAATCGACGACGATGGAAAGGCCGTTGCACATCTTCGCAGTGGACGTAAGGTAATCGCAGCTATTGCGCCGCTTTCGTCATGGACTTCGCCCGAGCTTCTTTCGACGTTGTCCGACGTATGCGAGTGGATTTATCTTGATGGGCGGGACGCTGAAACCCGCCATAGTTTGCTATCCGCCGAACTGGTTCGGCTGTGGCAGACAGATTCGAGTTGGCAGGATGGACTGCGAGAGAGCCTGGAAGGAGCTTTCGCGTCCGCTCGAACGGCTTATCGTCTCCACATTCAATCCAAGGGCGTCGATGCCTTTAAACTCATGTCCGATCTCCGAAAGGGACTGGCAGATGATGTGCGCTCATTGGCGAATAACACATCCTCGCTTTCGTCCGGGCTGTGGCGCGACGCGGCAGTCGCCTTCGGCGTAATTGCCTTTCGTCTTGCGAGCTCGACGGTGGGAAATTGGCTTCTCTGGATGGTCGCCGCTTATTTGCTAGCCAGTTGCATCTTTTCGTGCGTTGCGGCGTCCAGCGCCGTTAGCGGGATCGTTGAAAATGAGAAGAGCTTTCGATCGCGCCTGTATGGCCCGCTATTACTGGACCAAGAATACGAGGAACTCGCCGGCAAGCATTACCGGAAGGCCGAGAGTAACTTCCGCTGGTATCGACGATTTATCGTACTTGCATATCTGATTGTGGTCGTGGTCCTCCTTGGGATTGCGCACTATGGATTCCGCGCGAGCGATAACTTCTTTCACATGGTAATTTCGTCTCTGTGAATTTCGAACGATAAAGGCTCACGCCTGATTGAGGTTTTGATGCTGAGAATGTTGGTCGATACCTGCGTTTGGCTCGATATGGCAAAGACGCCCGCGCAAGCGAGAAATATCGAAATACTTGCCGGTCTTCGGAACGAAAATCGTATTGAAATTATCGTACCACAAATCGTTCTCGACGAGTTCATTAGGAACCGCACGCGAGTCATCGACGAATACGTGAAGAGCATTACCACGACAATGAGCCGAGCGAAGGAGATCGTCGCCCAGCAGCGAAAGGGCCGGAGGTCCAAGGTGCTCGATCGGTTGCTCGATCAGGCCAATAGCCAAATCAGGACACCAAGGTCGGTCGCTGAGGACGCGGCCGACCAAATTCAGTCGCTCATGCAGCACGGTAAGATCTTCCCCATAAGTCAAGGGATGAAGGTCCGGGCTGCCGAGCGCGCGATGCAAAAGCGCGCGCCGTTTCACCGCGACAAAAACAGCATGAATGATGCCCTGATAATGGAAGCCTACGGCGAGGTCATCAAAGGTCAATCCAAAGCTAAAGATCGATTCGGGTTCGTCACGCACAATCATCGCGATTTCAGCGAGCCTACCGGCAGTCATAAGGTGCCGCATCCCGACTTTGCGGCTTTCTTCTCGGCTCGGAAATCGCGGTACTACATCACTGTTGGTGATGCTTTAGGCAGAATGCATCTCACCGGGCCGAACGCTTGGATGTACGATAACTATGAGCCACCGATCCGCAGCGTGTCCGATATAGCCAATTCCATTGGAGAGTTGATCGACAAAGTCTGGTACAACCGGCACAAGGTTCGCGAGGAGCAGATAGAGGCTAAGCATATCCAACTCGTCGACAAAGAGACCTTTCCAACGCCGCTCGGCGCGGTCCGGCCGATTCAACGCGATATTTGGGAAGGTGCGCTCAAGGCAGCGAAGCGCGTGGAAAAGCGGTATGGCATCAAGAATATGGGTCCGTGGGACGATTTCGAGTGGGGAATGCTCAACGGTAAACTTTCTGCTCTGCGTTGGGTCTTAGGCGACGATTGGGACATGCTGGATACATAGGTGAAGCATGGACTGCGCGGTAATAGGCCTCCTGTCAGTTGCAAGCGGCATCATAACGGTGGGCTGGCTCTTTTGCTGGATCGGCAGGCTGGCAGTCTGCGCGATTACCTGGATTAAATACGGCGAGTGGCCGCAATATCTCATCTATGAGGAAATGCGCGACATTCCTCTACCAATCCCGCATACCGATTTGGTCGGCATTCAGAAAATCTTTGATTGGACAATGGAGCAGTCGGCCACCTCGGGCCTTTTCGTTCTCCTCGGATTGTTCGGGTGGCTTACCGCGTCGCTATCGCAAGCGGCAGCGGACTGTCAAAGGGCAAAGCGAAACGCTGAACGTGCGGTAACGATCAAGCGCGACCCGTATACTCTAGAAGATCTGATTGAAGGCAAGGACCCGCCAAACCGTTGAGGTGCACTGTGCCCAATAATCTGGCCCGCGCTCGCCCGCCGGAATGGCAGCGGGGCGATCTGTTCCCGTTCATAGAAGAATGCTGGAGTAACTCGGTCGCCTTCGTGGCGCTCAACAACGTCGTAGCGGCGCGTCTGACGGCAATCGACGAAATCTTTTTCGCGGTGCATGACGGCTTTAAACCGTCGAGCGAGACTGAGTTGGTGCCGATCTTGCTCTTCTTTCGATCCTTTAGTGCGTTCCGGTCGTCGGTGATGGTAGGCTTGAGTCAGCCGGCCGATAGCTTCCCATTGCAGCGGTCGTGTTTGGAGTATGCCGGCTACGCGAAGCTCGTCTTTGATCATCCGGAATTGGCGAAGCTCTGGCTTCAGCGGGATCAGAATCTCGCCGGAGTGCGAAGAAAGTTTAGCAATCGAGCTGTCCGGGAGGCGATTGAAAAAGGCGATGCGCCGCTCGTCGCGATCTATCAAGATCTGTACGAGAAGAGCATCGACTTCGGCGCGCATCCCAACGAAAAGGGAGTACTAGGTAGCGTGGTGCCGGGTTCGCTCAATACCGGAAATATGCAAGTGATGATGCTGGCGGGCGATAGCTTACAGCTACAACATGGCCTCAAGAGCTGCGCCCAGGCCGGTATATGTAGCCTCAAGATTTTTAACTTAGTTTTTCCGGCTCACTTCGCCAAATCGAATTTCGACACGAGGATAGCGGCGGCGCAATTGCCATTTTGAAACTAGCCTTTCCCGGGGAATTTGGATTCGATGTATTTGAAATCGATCGCGCTGCGCAATTTTCGTTCGTTCGACATGGGCGAAGTGGAGCTTCAAAAAGATCTCACTGTCTTCGTCGGCGAGAACAATGGGGGCAAAAGCAACGCCATTGACGCCATCCGACTTCTGACTCAGCCGCTCGGGGGACGTCGGGAGATTTATTGTGAGCCCACCGATGTACGCTTTCAAAGCCAAACTGGAGGCTTTGAGCTCGAAGCTGTCTTCACTGATCTCAATGTAGGCCAGCAGGGGCGGTTGATCTCTGCAAGCACGGACGCGACGCTTTCCGAAGCGCGGTTCGGCCTACGTCATAGCGGCGGCCTCGGCGATCGACCGGGCCTTTGGGCAGGCAAGGCGGGCAACCAACCGGAGCCCGGCTGCCATGACATGATCCGGCATGTCTACTTGCCGCCTCTCCGTGACGCCAAGCGCGCTTTGGCTTCCGGGAATCCCTCGCGGATCACAGCCCTCCTAAATCACTTTCTCGGGGATGTGTCGGCGTCGGACCTCGCGCGCGACTTAGCTCGGCGCGCTGGCCATGACGTGCTCTCCAAGGTTGATAAGGCCGTCGGCAAGAGCTTGACAGCGCTGACTGCTGGTGTGCGGGCTCAGTCGGCCGCCCTAGGCTTCGCTGCGCAAGAAACTCTAGTCGATATCGCGCGCGATCTAAGATTCAAGCTGGCCGACCACGGCGTCCAACCAGAAGATTTACAGTACTCAGGCCATGGCTACGCGAACCTTTTATTCATGGCGACTATCGCTGTTGAGTTAGAGAAAGTGCGCAATTCTGATCTAACTCTGTTTCTGGTGGAAGAACCTGAAGCACATCTTCATCCGCAACTTCAGGCGGCGGTCCTTGCATTCTTAAAGGATCAAGCTGTTCAATCTGGAGTCGACACGCCTGAACATGGTCCGGCAGGCCAAGTGCAGGTTGTCGTTGCCAGCCATTCGCCAAACTTGTCCGCCTGGGTTAGCAGCAAGCAGTTGGTGGTCTTCAAATCGGTCCTGCCTGCGGCCGCGACGGAATCTGTCACTCCTAACGAAGATGGGGCGCCGGCCGCCGCCGATGCGGCTGTAATTGAGACCGGGATAGCAGAGGGCACAGGCGATCCAGCCGATTCTATCGAAGGCCTAGTGACGACTGCCGCCGCAGCCGCGCTTCGTCGATCAACCCGATGCATCCCCCTCGCTCAGATAGACTTGAGTGACCTCGAACGACGCAAGATTGATCGCTACCTCGACGTGACAAAGGCGGCCCTGTTGTTCGGCGGACGCGTTCTCCTTGTAGAGGGTATCGCGGAAGCCTTGCTGCTCCCAGTAATCGCTGAATACTTCACCCTCAAAGATGAGCCGGAGAAGCTACGCCTGTTTCGCTCAGCCGTTTTTGTTCCGATTGATGGAGTCGACTTCAATCCGTATGCCAACCTTTTAACATGCCCAATTAATGAGGCGCGCATCGCTGAGCGGGTCGTAATCATGACGGACGGTGACGGTGTGGCCGACCAAGACGAGAATGAAGATGACGATCCAAGCACTGACGAAAGCCGACCAGCGGGCAGCGCGTCCTCGGTGGCGAACGAGGAAAGGATCATCCCCGGAGAGCGACGCAAGCGCGCATTGGATGCGCTCGCAATCGAAAATGGTGCAGCCGAAATTATGGCCGCGATTACCTCGCGCTACTCGCTAGAAAGCGAACTGCTTGAGGCTGGCAACGGAGCTATCCTCCGCGCCGTCTACCTGAGTATGCATCCCCGGTCCGCCAACAAGTGGGATAGGGCCGCAGCACTTGCGGGTGACGAGCGCGCAAGGGCCATCGGAGCCATCTTCAAAAATGCGCGCAAGGGCGACTTCGCCCAAAAGCTGGCCGATCTGATAGAGAAGAAAGCCTTCGCTTTTACTGTGCCGCCCTACATCGAAAGGACTATCCGAGAGGTCGTGGCGTGACCAATGGCGCTTTCCTGCCGACTAAGGAGCAACAGGCGATTATTGGGCACGAAGGCCATGCATTTGTACGAGCGTGCCCCGGTGCGGGGAAGACACGCACCATGGTCGAGCGCGCGCGACATCTTTTGTCAAACGCGAATGATCGACGCGGCGTTGCCTTTCTTTCATTCACGAATGCGGCGGTCGAGGAGTTGGAAACACGATTGCGCAATTTCGGCATTCTGCCGTCGCCGCTGTTTCCGAGCTTTGTTGGTACGTTTGATCGATTTCTCTGGCAGTTCTTCATCGCTCCATTCGGTGTGGACGGCTGCAACCAACTCCCAAGACTTGTGCCTGACAAGTCTGAATGGGAGGTCAAGCCTTTCGAGGCAGCGCATACACTCAAACTAAGACATTTCGACAGGGCCACCGGCACACTGCTTGCTGATAAAGCAGCCGACACAGGGTTTGCGCCCAAGCATGGACCAGCCGCGTGGGAGACAAGAGCGCGCAATATTATCGCGCGAGCGTTGTCCAATGGACATTTAGATTTCGACGACGTCCGCAACAGCGTCAGTGAACGCCTTGCCGATCGGGCTCTCTCTGCCCGGCTGGGTGCGGCTCTCTGCGGTCGATTCCGTGAAATCGTCATTGACGAGGCTCAGGATTGCAACCCGACTGACCTCGACATTATCGAATGGTTGCGAACCTCTGGCATTAAAGTCAAGGTCGTTTGCGATCCCAACCAAGCGATCTACGCGTTTCGGGGCGGCCTCACGGATGAGCTTCTGAGGTTTGCGAATAAGTTCGACAAAATCGATCAGTTGCAAATGAGCGGCAATTTCCGTTCATCTCCCGCGATCTGCGCCGCTATATCCCAGTTGCGCCCGCCTGCCTCGCGCGGTGCGGTTGACCAAGCCGTAGGGCGATATCAATACGAGACTGCGCCAGTTTACATCCTGGCTTATGGTGGCACCGGCGTTCCCGCATCGATCGGCACTCAATTCCAAAAGATGGCGTCAGACATTCGCATTCCGCCGGAGCAGGCATTAGTGCTGGCTGCTACTTGGGCCAGCGCGGGGAATGCGGTTGGACGGGCAGTACCCGATGCAGGCAATGATAAGACCCTTCTGTTGGCAGAGGCTGTTATGGGCCTCCACTTCGCTTTCGCGGCGGGCAATCGCCGGGAGGCGCTTGTTGTCTTGCATCGAGCAATACTGCAAGTGCGGGGAGAAATCTCCAATGCGGGAGCCTATTCAACTCACGTGCTCAACAGCCGTCTTGATGATGGCCGTTGGCGGCCGGGCGTTATCGCCATAGGTCAGGCGTTAAAGGTGTTCGCTGGGGAGAGCGCCGAGGATTGGCTCAAGCGTGCTCGCGATTTGCTAGGGTCCGATCTCGTCGGCTCGTCTAGCATTGGTCAGCGGTTGCGATACAATCAAAAGTTACCGGCTGTGCTCGCAGAGGCATCCCCGACTGCCCTCCCGGCCAAGGCGATTCATTCGGTCAAAGGCTTGGAGTTTCCGGCGGTCTGCGTCGTGCTTACCGTCAAGACATCAGGAGATATTTTGAATGTTCTGACCGGTGCGGAGAGGGCTAACAAGCCTGTCGAGGAAGCTCGGAAGATTTACGTTGCTGCGTCCCGTGCTGAGCGTTTGTTGGCGATTGCTGCTCCCAACAGCCGTGCCGCAGCGTTGAAGACTATCCTCGACGCGGGTGGCCGCGCGGTACGGATCGTTGCACTTTGAAATCTTGGAGAACGTCTCGGTTAGGGGGCAATGAGCGGTTCTTACAATCGATCCATCCTGTCACTTTCGGCTGTGGTTTTGCTCTTACATGGAGCGTCCCCAGCGGCTGCACAGCTTAGCAAGGCGGAGAAGGAGCGGATAACTGCATCAATCGCGAGCGACATCAATCGCGAGATACGCCAGCGTTCACGAAGCGATGCCGCACTTCGCGAAAAGGTTATTTCGAGATTGTTTGAGTGTGGGTATGTTTTTCTAGTGATTTCCAAACAAGCAGAAACTACCGAACGAATGGCTGAAATTCACGACGTGGGGGAAATCTCGTTTGAGTTGAGCGCTTTGGTGTCCGAAGACATGCCGACCGAACGCTTTAAGCAGATTGGAGATGCGGCAACGCGATCGATAAAAGAGAAATTTGCAGCACCGCGAACTCCAGCTAGCGAATTTGAGATGAACGTCCTCGCCAAGAATTGCAAATCGTTTCACAAAATTGATGCAGTGGCCGGCGCGGTCGCATCGCTGCTTCCTCCTGTGGCTCAAGCAGGTAGCTCGGCTGCCATAGAGTTCGCTAAAGAGCTTCAAGAGTGCTCTCTCTACTACGCCTTGCTAGCAGGGAATCTATTGATTCAGGTCCCTCAAAGGTCAGGCCCTCTTTCGCCTCCTGATCGGGATAAGGTGGTCAAGAGCCAAGTTTATATGACGAAGTCAGAACAGATCGAAGTCCTCTATAAGCGCATGGCAATGCTCGCCGACGCTGAGAGCGTTCTTAAACAGCGACGAGATAGCATGTTTGAAAAGGAGAAGCGGGTTATGACGGACAAGTGGATCACTCGTCGGCTCGACGAGCGATACCAAGATATTTGTGACTACATCTTGAGCGACTCAGGCAGCAAGGCTCGATTGAAGGAGATCGATGAAGGTAATGTTTGCGGGCGACTATATACCTGTTGGTGAGCCTGCGAGGTTTAGCGGCCGCCGTCGGTAGTTGAATTAGGTCAGACCGCCGCTCCTAGGTGCTCAATCGCTCAACAACCCCCGTTGCTCGCTTTCGAGCTGTCGCATGAGCGTGGCGAACCGATTGTCGATCTGATTTGCCACTGCGCGAGGATTGTCGGCCCCGTTGATGGTCGAATGGTTAGTGATCGCGATCGGACCACCGGCGCGGCTGCCGTGCTCGCTGGACGTCGCAGCTACCGCCGCCGCGCCGTCTGAGGTCAGGCTGCGCAGCTTGTCGTTCGCCGACATACCGGGCACGAAGAGCTCGGGGCCGTTCTCGCCGACAAGGTACGGCTTGCCGAAGCTCACGAGACCGCTTAGGGCGCGGATGGGTGAGAACATTCGCTTGGCTCACCCCTTAGGCCGTCCGGCAGGATTCCCACTAATACCTTTGGGGAAAGGTCTGGCTCCCGGAGGCGTTTCTCCTTTCTTGAACGTCAACTTCTGATAGCTTTCTGCTTGAGCCGATCATTTCACGTCAAATCCGATTTTGGCAAGTTCAAGAGACTGCTCATGCTCGTTCCGGTGAATCTCCCTGACGGCTCTCAAATACAGACAGATAGCGATAATCCTATTGTTCTGCTCGGACCCAACGGGGTTGGAAAGACGAGATTCGCGGTGGATCTCGCGCAACGAAATAATCCGAATACGGATAGGATTTCCGCCAACAGATTTATTGGCCTAACGGATTTGCCTCGCCAAGCCGATAGCGACCTCAAGAGCAATACGCAGGGCGCGCTCCAGCGCCAGCTTCATCAATATTGGGACGTACATAATGAATACACTTACCTCATGTCCCAAATTCTTGAGGAAGATAAGTCACGAGCGCAAGACTACCGAGCGCATCATCTAGAAGGCAGAGAGATCCCAAAGGAATTATCCGACACGCGCCTTCGCACTATCACTCGTCTATGGGAACGTCTGTTTCCCAACCGAACGCTCAAAATGGACTATACGCCAACAGTCACAAGGTCCGGGTCCAATCCCTACCCGACCGCGCAGATGAGCGAGGGAGAGCGCACAGCGTTGTACTTGATCACCCGCCTTGTCAGCTCAAGCGCATCGATCGTCATTGTGGACGAGCCGGAAATCCATTTTCACCCGCTGTTGGCGCGGCGCTTTTGGAACGAAATGGAGGCTCACAAGAAGGACACCCTGTTCGTCTACGTGACTCATGACATCCCGTTCGCCCTTTCACGCTCGCATCCGAAAATCTACGTCGTTAGATCGCCAGGAACGTTTGATGAAATCGCGGACACTCAGATCCCAGATGACGCGATAAATACAATACTTGGTGCAGCGTCATTCTCAATCACCGCAACTCGGCTGATATTTTGCGAAGGCGGCCTCGACGATGAAGATCATCGACTGCTCAAGGCTTGGTACGACTGCCCCAACACAGCCGTGATTCCAGTCGGCGGCTGCGGCAACGTTAAGCAGTGCGTTGACGTCTTCAACAGCAATCGAGCAACCAAAAACGTCGAAGCCCACGGTCACATCGACCGCGATGATTGGTCGGAGGCATACCTGACCTCACATCATCGTATCAAAGCACTCCCCATCAACGAGATTGAGGGAATTGTATGCTACGAACCAATATTTAAAGCACTAGCAGCTTTTTACAATCTAACCGACATCGACGGGCGCTATCAGGCTTTCCTCACTGCAGCCAGAAACTCTGTTCGCGGCTTCATTCTGAACAAGCATGCCCTGAACCGAGCTAAACTGCTGCTTGAACTCGAACAACAGCAAATGCGCAACTCAGTGGCGCCCAACGCTGATCTCGCGGTTATGAAATTGGCGTTTTCATCGGGGGTTCCGGCAGCGTCAGAACCTGAGCGAATACTTGATCAAGAAATTCAGCAGTTAACCGCAGCCCTTAATACTGACGAGCTGCTCAAGAAATTCCCAGCAAAAACCTATCAGGCAGGGTTTCAGCACCAGATGCAGGTGACGACGAAAAAAGCGTTTGATGATGTGTGCGCAATCCTAGGCACGAGCGATGCCGACTTATCGCAAGAAGCTAGCAAGGCAGCCCTCAAAGCGGCCCTCATCGCAGCATTGGAGCCACATCTTTTCAACCGCGTTGTCTAGCAGATTCAACACGAAATCACTTACGCTTCCCGGGCATCCAGATGTTCGACGATTCACCTGTCTGGGCTACATGAGCTTTTGCGTTTCATGTGGCTTCTGCAAAATCGCCAGCTTTGGATGTCCCGGGCGGATATCCTACGCGACCAGGTTTGTATGGTCTTCCATGAAAGAACGGTCGCCCTTGCTGCAATAGCGTGTGTCGGTTTCCTCCGAAACAGATCGCGGCCTGCGATGCGCTGAACGTCCGCTGTTGGCTCTTTTGCGACCTCTAGCGCCGTCCGCTAATGCGCTGATATCGGCGGGAGAGCCGACATCAGGCGTGCGCGCCAACGTCATGTTTTCGATGGCGCAGCCACCAAGGTCGGCACGGGGCACGTCGCAGCGCGGCTTCCTCTGCACGACAGCGGGCGTTCTCGCACACCAGCCCGCCGATTTCGACGGGATGGCCCAAATCAACTTCAAGCCCGGCGCGCTCATGACTTGCGCGGCCAATGTGCAGCACCACGGGCGAAGCCGGGCGGAAGCACGATGCCGTTCAGGCCGGCCTCATAGTGGCCGGGGCGGGCTTGGGTGCGCGACACGATAATCTCCCGCTGTTCAAGGCGCGGGGTGTCGAAACGCTGTTCATGATGAACCCAGCGCGACTCTTCCTTGATGACTTCACCATCAGCGTTGGTTCGGACGGCAAGCACATCCCCGTTTGCGAACACCCAGCACTGCTGCATCTCCCGACGCTCGATCGCTTGCCGACCCGGATGCTGGCGGTGCGCGGCGTCGATGCTGCGCACAGGCTCGAAGCCCGGTGCGCGTCGGCCGGCTTCATTAACCGCGCTCGCCTCGGTGTCGATCTCGCCGAGCCGGGCGATGATGTCGCCGAGCTTTGCAGCCGTAGCGTCGTAATCGCGAAGCAACGCTGCCGCCTCAACCTCAACGTCATTGCGCGCGTTCGTGACACGTTGGCGGAAGCGTTCTGCCTCGGCTTGCTTCTCCGACACCGCTTCGGTGACGAGCGCTTCGGCGTGCGCCCTTTCAAGATCAGCGAGGCGCGCGGCAGCGCGATCGGCGGCGCGCCGGTGCACTTCGTATTCTGCTTCGGCCTTCTGATGGGCGGCATCATCCATCAAGCCGAGACCGGCCAGCGCTGCGCCGCGCTTGGCAAGGGCAGCGTCATGTTCGGCGCGCGCCTGCGCGATCTCGGCAGCGATGGCGGTGGAAGTAATCGGCTTCTTGCCGAAGAGGGACTTCAGGATGTTCATTGTGTTTGGTCTCAATGGGGTTGAAAATCACCGCCGCCAGTAGTCGGCAACGGCTTCTGCGCCGGGGTCTCGCGGTGCGACCGCCGATACCTTCGGGGCAGGTTTCGGAGCGCGCTTCGGTGCACTGGTAGCGAATGCTTCGTGAGCGCCGAGCCAGCGGTGATAGGCAACATGCTCGCGGCTCTCGGCGAGCATCAGATTGTGCGCGATTCCGTGCTGGACGTTGAAACGTTCGGCCGCAAACTGCCGCTGAGCCGTTGCGTAATCTGCGGACGCCGCCTTGAGGTCGGCAAGAAGCTTGGCGCGGCTCATTGGGCATCTCCGCCGGCTGAAATCCAGGTTTGAAGCTGGTCGATCGGATAAGCAGGTCGGTCGCCGATCAACAAAAACGGGGGGCCATCGCCACGCTTGGCGAGGTTGCGGAGGGTCTTCGTGCAACGGCCGATCCGCTTTGCGGCCTGGGTGCGCGAGAGATAAGCTTTTGACATTGGCATCCATCTAAAAAAGTGGCCGGTGCATCTGGCTACCAAACGCACCGGCCAAGGCTGACGACCGGTGTTACTTGGTGTGGAGGAGAACCAAGCAACGGGATCAGTATGGGAAAATCAGAGGCTTTCGTCGGGACCGTTTCGGTATCCCTTAAGCAGCTTTACGGCGTCGCTTCTGGTTGTCGTTGGCGGGGATGCGAGCGAGGCGCGCTTCATGCTCGGCGAGAATGGCGGCGCGCTCGTCCGCCCGCATGTGGAGAAGCTCCTGCTCGACGCCGATGTCGATCAGAGCGGCCCAGGTCTGCGGGATATTCATCCGCATCTTGAGCGCCAGCGCCGTGAGTTCGCCAGCGAGTGCCGGCGGGAGCGCTTCGAGAGCGGGAACCGGCACAAGGCCGTACCCAAGCGTTGCCAGCACGGCTTCAACGGACTCCAAACCCGGCCGATTTTTCTTTCTCCACGCCTTCAGCGTAGCATGCTGCACGCCGCTACGTTCGGCCACGTCAAGGTAACGCAGCTTTTGGCGTGCCATTTCGGCGAAGACCAGTTTCACATGCGGACCCACCCTGTCGGGCATCGTGACCGTGCGCGGGTTTTTGCGACGCTTTCCGTTCAAGGGTGCGACCGGGGCGGTGCGGAAGTCGGAGGGATACAGCGGAAGAAGGTCGGGCATCGGCGGAAATCCTGAGGTTGAAACTGCCCCCAAGATCAGGCGACGAGATATTCCGCTACAGCCTATTGCAGTCGCCCTTGAGCAGCGCTCCCCGCGTTGCTGCCACAACCGATTCGAGAACAGAAAGTCACTTTTGAAATTTTATATCTAGCCAGATCGGGCGGTCGCGCGTCACCCTCAAATGGAGGGGCGTCGGGAGGACCCAAATGGTTCTCTCAGCCGTGGTTTGTTGTTAGTTGAACCCTATTGTGGTTTTGTTCCAATTTTGGGGGGCGAGAAGGTGCCCGGACTGGTTCAATTCGCGCTCGATAGTGCGGCTAGCTTTTTTAGGTCTCTGACACTCAAAGAGGTGATTGGCGCCTTTTGGGCTCCGTTCTCAATTTTTGCTGGTGCTTTCTCCGCCTTCGCCTTCAACAATCGACGGGCGACGCGGGAGCGTATCGATAAGGAGGTTATCGAAGGCAATCTCGCACTCTCGGTGTTGATGAAGTTTCTGAATCACCAGTTCTTATACAAGCGAAACTATATTGATCCGCACCAGGGTGCACCGGACGCTTGGTTTAGGATTATGCCCGGGCCTCCCTTGGACAACGGTATCCGCGTTGAACTGAACAAGAACAATCTTGGCTTCCTTCTCCAATCCAGTGGTGCCGTGTGGCAGCAAACGATGATTGAAGAGGAGCGTTATCATCAAGTCAAAGGCGCGATTGAAAATCGCAACGCCTTGTTGGAAAAGGCTTGGCAGAAGCTCGAAGAAGCCGGCTTCGAGCACGGATCAAAAATACCAGCATCTGAAATCGAGAAAGCTCTTGGTCCCGTTTTGTTTCAGCAGCTAAAGCAAATAAGCGAAGCTCTGATTGAGCAGGTCACTTTGAACGTCCTCTCAAGTGGTGAAGCAATGACAGCGTTGCGAACCGACTTAGTTAGGATGTATCCGGGGAGGCCCTTTATAAATGCGGTCCTGCCTCCTTCTTCGCCGCCAAATCCTCCGTCTGTCGCCACGGCGAAGCCAGCTTCGGAGGCAGAAATTGCTCGCGCTCGCAAAGGGCATAGGCAGCCGACAGGAAGATATATTCCACACGAAAAAGGAGAGTAGTACGAAGCAAAGGGGCGTCGAATGCTTGAAGGTTCGCTCAGCCCTGATGTCTAACGTGTGTGGATCTCGTGGCGCAACATCCTAGCAAGAAACTCCGCGAGCCCCGATAGCGGAAGTCGCGCGGGCGACCTGACGACCCAGAGCCAGATATTACAGACGGCAATACGGAAGCCGCTGAAAGCGGTTTGCGTCATGCGTCAGCGTATTTTCTAACGTTCAATCCATATCGTGGTTGCTGCGGCGTATGAATTGTGCAACTGGAACTTGTATCCAGCCTAGACCGATCCGGAGCACATTCAAATGGCGGATTTGACCGAAGAAGAGCGACGGTTGCTCAACGAACTTCGAAAAGTCATCGATAGGACTTGCAAGCAAGTTCATGAGGAAGAATTTGGCACGCTCACGCAAGAACCGCCACTTACCGCAACCTTGGCCGCCGCAATCCGCAACGAGCTTCGGCACCACCCCGTCATTGTTGGGCGTCTTACTATCGAGGTCATGGGCCGTAACATTCCTGACCGAGGCGGACGTTCGATGGAAAGTATCAACGGCGCCGACTTGTACGTCTCCCTCGTTCGACGTGACAAAGGCATAAGCAAAGGTGTTTTGTTGCAATCGAAGTGGGAGGACGGTCTCTACGATGGCGATAACACTTTGCGGAACCAAGCCCTGCGGATGGAGCGCAGGTCGGATGCGTCATTTATCCTAGTGTTTGGTCCTAGAGGTATTGTTGCGGTGCCCGCCCATCGTGCAACGTGGCCGAGAGTCCCGAACGACTTCTTGACCGATGGAATTTCGGTTGGGACCCTAATTGCAGATGGTCTCGCATGCGATCGAGGCGACCGAGGCATAGGTCGGAACCTCGAATTGCCAGCTCCGCAAGGTATTGACGATGTAGTTCGTCGAATATCGGGCGCAGACCAACCCGCGTTGGAGTTTCAGGTAAAGCGCTTGGTAGCGTCGCGTATACGTTCGGGGCCGCGCTAACCCGCTGGCACGGGGCGAGGCCGCTCACTCGTCAGGCGGAATGTCCTTGGTTTGAAGGCGTCGGGTAAGTCGGCCGGGGGGCGAATTGCCGAGTCCCTCGATCTATGGAGAGGAACCGCTAAGACTCAGCGGCAGGACTATGCGGATGAAAATTGGACGAAATGAGCCGTGCCCGTGCGGGAGCGGCAAGAAGTTCAAAAAGTGCTGTTTGGATGCCGCCAAACCGGGCGCGCAGCGGAAGACTATGCCTGGACCCGACCCGGCCTTCTTGGCGCAAGCGCAAGCCATGCTGCGTCACCGTCAAGCCGCGGAGAATGTACGCCGACAGCAGCAAGGCCACGGTAACCCTATCGTATCGTGGATGGATGACTCGCATGGCTTCCGATTCGTGGCGGTCAAAACGACAGTCCACTGGGGAAAGGATTGGGTCATCTTCCCTAACTTCCTCGACTACTTCATGAAGCATGCGCTCGGCAATGAATGGGGCCAGCGCGAACGTAGCAAGGGCCAGCATCCGCTCTTCCGATGGCTGGAAAAGACCCAGGTATACAGTGGCCATCAGCCCGGCGAGCCAAAGGTGAAAAGCATTGTGATGATGGGCTTCATCGCGTGCTGGCTGCACCTAGCCTACGCAGTTTATCTGATCGCCCATCACGATGAGATACCGCAACTTCTGCTCAAGCGGCTGCGCAACTACGTCAGCTTCATGCCCGCCTATCACGAGGTTGTCGTGGGCGCAGCCTTGGCCGTTGCGGGCATGGAAATCGCCTGCGCGGAGACGAAGTCGGGGTCGATGCCGACGCCAGAGTTCAGGGCCAAGTCCAAGACGTCCGGAAGGATCTATGAGGTTGAAGCTAAACGAAAGCACGGCTGGAAAGCGCCCACGGGCGATGTAACGAACCCGGAGTTTCAACGCGAATTGGAAGGCTATGTGCGCGATCAGATTTATAAGGCGTCGAAGAAGAAGCTCACGAATCCGGTCTATTGGTTTGAGCTGAGCATTCCCACCATGTTGGCCGAGGCCGACTGGCGCGCTGTCGCCGACAAGGCCGAGGCGGCAATTCGCAGCGCGGAGAAAAGCATGACAGTGGACGGGCAGCCGATCGCTCCCGCCTATATCATTATTACCAACCACACTTTCCTCGCCGATGAGGAAGTCGCAGGTCACCCGTGCTTTGGCTTCCTGCAAACCATCAAGATCGACGACTATCCCTTCGGGCGGACAATGGAGATCGAAGCTGCGCTTGAAGGATACGATAAGCATCGCGACATTTTCTGGCTCATGGAAGCGTGGAAGACAGCTAGCACTGTGCCGATCACCTTCGACGGTTCGCCGCCAGAACTGCTCGACAGCGACGGCAAACTGAAACCCACGGTCAAGATCGGTACCACGATGGAGGTGCCTAACATGGACGGCCAGATCGTCCGAGCGACGGTGGAAGACATTTGCTCATCGGGTGACAACAAAGCCATGCTGATGGTTGCCGCAAACGGCCATCATTGGCTTGTGGAAATGCCGCTGACCGCAGGGGAAGCGCAGGCCGCGCGGCGCTATACGGATGCTGTGTTCGGCAAAGACAACGCCTCGCGGAGCTTGCGCCGTGATGATCCTTTCGATCTTTACGATTGGCTGCTGAAAGCAAACGCCGACATGACGCAGCAACAGGTGGACAAGTTCTTTGAACAAAATCAAACGGTTGCTCACTACAAGGATCTCCCACTCAAAGAAGCGCGTGTTCGTGTTGCGCGCGAATATACGAAGTGGACATGGATGCGCAGTGAGCAGGACCAGGCTGCTGAGGGACGCATCAAGCCACGGCCGTAAATTGGGCGAGGTTGTAACGAGAACTGAATGTTGTAGATTCTACGCGTGTTTTTCGAGGTCATCAAAGAACGCAGCGATCGTCTTCAGCGCCGGTGAAGATGCATCTGCAAACTTCAACCGGCCTGCCATATCCCGACCGATCCGAGCGAACGTGACACGCGTCTGCATCCGCGCAACATCAAGGCTTGCCAGCGGCCCCAGCCGTTCTTCCAGCCACTCCCGGAGGGCGGCGACGCCGCCCGGCAGGATGCCGGGAAGATACCAGGCCGGGTACTGCTTCTGGCCGGAACCGGCCTTCTGGTAGGTGAACTTTCGGACGGGCGAGGAGTCGGTGGAATCTCTAATAAGAGACTCTATAGAGAAACCACCGACTCCTCGCGCGCCCCAGTCCGTCGTTCCGAACGCTAAGCCGGCGTCCCGGCTGTTCGTCAGAACCACGCCTTCCGCCGCCATGTCAGCGGTCGACCCAGGGGCCACCCCATCCCACCGCGCCACTTCATGAACCGTGACCGGCAGCGGCACGTCGCACACGATGTCCAGCCAGCACGGTTCGGAGCGCCTGTGGGGGCGCAATCGACCAACCGCCTGAAGTAGTTCGCCCACGGTGATCCGCCAGCGTAGCGCCTCCGCAATCGGCTCGGGGTGGCGATCAATCGTAGTCGCGACAACGGAGCCGTCAGCAAGCTGGATACCGCCCGGATGTTTATCGAAGAAATGACCTTCGCCACCGGATACCGGACGCCCAGCGAAGACCGCCGCCAAAGCTTCAACGGCGGACCGCCTGGGGGCAGGACGCCCGATCACGATCAGCCCGGCAACGTCTTGCATGTCGTTCATGCCGGCCAGCGCCCCAAAGTGCCGAGCGATCACGTTGGCCGGAAGCTGCCCGGCGATCTGGTCAAGCACGCCTTTGTAGGTGACGACACCGATCTGGGAGGGCGCGGCCAAGGCAGCCCGGAGCCGAACGAACCGGACAACGTCCAGCACGTTGCGCGGCTTGGGGGCCTCCCATAAGCCCAGCTTTGACATGCTGACCGGGGCGCCGATGATCTGCCGCACCCGGACGTGCTCCGGCCACTTGGCGGCAACAACCGGCTGTTCGGTCACCACCGGCGGAAGGTCGGCGGTTTGGATTTCACCAAGCGCAATCGCGATCAGCGAAGCCGGCGGCGCGGTGGCGTCGAGAACCAGCGTCGGCGCGTCACGCCATGACGGATGCACCGTCCGCAGCGGCATCACAGACACTTTGCCGCCCTCGACCGTAATACGCCCCGATTGCGATCGGTCGCCAATGGTGGACTCGATCTTCCATTCCTCAAGAAAGACCGCGATCTCCCGCCAAAGCGTCCCCGCGTCCCGCGCAAGCTTGTTCCGGGCCGCATGGCGATAGGTGGCGGTCTTGAGTTCGCTTTCCCGCATATCAGGGCGCAAGATCGTGGAAGTGACACGGCGTTGCTCTAGCCAACCGACTGCGTTGGCGACTTCGGCGTCAATTCCGTGGTCGATCAAAGCGGCGCGGGCCAACGGGCCATTGCCGTTCGCCTTGATTGCGGCGGCAAGGCGGTGGCGGAATCGCTCGACCGCGTCGTGGTCTTCGTCGCTACAGCCTTCGATCTTTGACCCGAGCAGCGCTGCTACATCGACCTTCACCGGATCGCCGATTGCGCCGTCAATGAACGATTCGTCGATAACGACCGCGTCGGGCGGGAAAATGAAGTCCGGTCGCTTCGTGTACAGCAACGCCGCCGGGGTGACCCATACGGACGGACGCGCCTCGCGCTGGCGCTCAATGCCGCACGCCTTCGCAAGCGGGCAGCGGACAATCTCGTTATCGATCCGGCGCTCGCACACGGAGTCCCGGATGCTGACGCCAAGGTCACGCGCCGCTTTGTAGGCCGGGATGTTGCGGCACATGAGATGTTCGGGCGCGAGCGGGTCCGGGCGCTCATAACCGCGATAGACTTCGGCCTTGACACCATCCGATGCGAAGTCCGCCGCGATCTGTTCCGCAAGATCGTGGCGTGGCACGACATAGGCGATGCGGCGGCCCAGCCGAGCTTGCTTGGCGGCACCCTCCCGCGCGGCGTGCGTTTTACCGATACCGGCTTCCGACCGCACCGACGTGACCGGATGCACCGGGAGAATCAGCGGCGGCTTGAGTGCCGCCTGATTCCGAACAGCGATGCCGTTCAAAATAGCGTTGGCAAGCTCGGGGCCGGTTAGCGTCCGAAGACGCGCGGTGGCCTCGTGAAGGTGGACACGCTGGTCTGAATAGCTCGGGACCACCGCCGATGCCGACGCAACATTGCGCAAATGGATGAGCGGCGCGGCAGAGAGGCCGAGTTTGTCACGGAGCCAGTCGCGCGCCTCGCCGTAATTGATCTCGCGCGCCTTGGCGGCGATTGTGATGGCGGAAAACGTATCGCCGGACCCAAAATCAACGATACCGGTCGGATGGATGCCAAGATGTGCGCCGCGCGCGGTGGCGGCCCGACCCGAGCCGGAGGCGCGCCATGGCGCGACCGCGCGATAGCCCGCACCATTTCTGCGAAGCTTCGGCAGGCCAAGATCGGGCACCCAGGCGGACAGGTTCGCGAGCGCGGCCGAGTTTACGTCATCACTGCCGCAGATGCTGGGCATGGCGTTCTGCGCAGGGCATTCTCCGGCGCCGCCACGCGGCTGCCGACGCTCGGGAGCGTCCCATCCGTATGCGCGAAGCACCGCCTCCATCGCCGCGACTTGCGCGCCGGTGATCTCGGGAAGGTCACTGAGCGGCGTATCGAGCAACTTCCGCTCGGTGGTCCATTCGTAGGGGAGGCCGGTGTCTGGATGGTAGCTAGGAGGCAGCACCGTCTGCTTGCCGACGCTCAGAAAGTCGAGCAAGCCGCGCTTGTCGGCGGTGCGGTAGTTCTTCGACGGTAGCGGTTCGGTGGCACAATAGAACGCGGTCACGCCCTTCCTGCCGCGCTTCGCGACCGTGTAGGGCCGCAACACCGCGAAGATGGATTCAATCAGGGAGTCGTCGTCAACGTCAACCGCAACGAGTCCACCGAAGCCGCAAGCGAGGCCGACCCCAGCATCCGGGCACCTTGACCAATGCTCGATGATCTTGGGATGGGCCTGCCGTTCGCAGAAGACCTGCCAGTTTTTGAGGCGATACCACTCCGGTTCACCGTCGCTGCCGACTTCGAGTCTGCCGGGTTCTTTGCCTTTCGGATTCCAGTCGCGTTCACCCCACGGCGCGATAGGCAACGGCGAATAGCCGCGCTCGACCAGCGCCAGCGCCGTTAAAGCAAAGGGGGAAGCCATCATCACGCCGCCGACAGAGCAGGCGGCCGAAAGTTCTCGTCAGCAATCAGGGCGCGAATAGCAGCCTTGGCCCGCTCGCGCGAACTGCCGCCGCCACCGCTCCAAATCTTCGAGCAGAGATCGACGCTGTCGCAGCGAATCGTGTCACCGGTGCGAAGCGTGATCTCAATATGAAAGTAGCGAAGCTTCCTGCCAGTGTCGGCCGTCCACGCGCGCACGCTATAGATAGCATCGGGATGTGCGACGAAGTAGGCCGCGCTGATGTTTTTGACGGGCTTCCTGCAAAAAACTTGCGCGCACTTCGAGTCGGGATTATAAAAAGTGGGCTTCATAAGACTTTCCTTTTTGCATCACCCGCCTCGCCAACGGCGGGTTTTGCTTTTGTGGGCTATGCAACAGCGATACGCCGCGCTTCGAGCCATAGGTCCACATCCGACCGGCGGTAACGCACGGCACCGCCGGGAAGTCGGAACCAAGCCGGTCCCGAGCCTTCCCGGCGATACCGCTGCAACGTCGGTCGCGACACGCCGAGCTCCACCATGAGTTCATCTTGAGGCAGTAGCGCTGAGGTCGACATTTTTGGTCTCCAATCGTTCGTGAAGACAAACGAACACGGCATCACAGAGTTGAACAGGCCATTATGATCTCCCCTGCCGAAAAACCTCTTGCAAAAGGCAAGAACTCACCGACGCGAAGCTAGACGCCGCGTCGGTGGCAACGTTTCGTTGATACTTATCGCTGGGATGTATCAGGCGAGCCCGGCGTCGATCAGGTCGGCGCGGTCGAGAAGCGCTTGCTTGCACAAGGCCTGGTCAGTAGAACCAAGCGTGATATCTTCGTTGCATCCGAAGCAATCGGCGAGCGCGCGCAGGTATTCAGGCGAACCGATTTTGGGGTTGTCGTCGTCCATGGTCAACCTGCCGATCGGGTAGCGAGCCATGCCTCAATCTCCGCTGCATCAAAGAATCTAGACCGGCTGATGTAGATCGGCGCGGGGAAGTCATGCGTTCGCAGCTTAACGAGCCGCTCGAAAGTTGACTGCGGCATGTCAAGCTTGCCGCGCACCGTTTCGGACTTAATCAGTTGTTTCATTTTGTGCCTCCTGAGATTTGATGGTGGCTCAAGAGGTACAAATGGCGACGTAGAAAATCGCGGTAGAAATTGACTGACGCTCGTTACCCCAAAGGATGGTGTGTGGCTACACGTCACGCTTCAAGCGTTTCCAGATCTTCTTGATGGACTCAATCCCCACCCCAACACCCTTGTCGGCCGCGACGGCGGCTTGAGCGGCCCCAACCTTCATACCGCCCTCCACACGCTCGTAGACGGCAAGGAAAATCTTATAGTCTCGCCATTCGCCTTGCAGCGATCCGACGGGATTGTCTCCGCCGGAGCTGCGCCACGCTTGGCTCAACTCTTCCGCCCGAAAACGGATTGGCGGTGCGCCCAACTCGGTCTGCATAGCTTGTTCGGCAACCTTTCCGATGCAGCTAGCAAACCTATCAACCTCGGCTTGGATCACACCCGGCACGGGTAGTCCGTGCCGTCGCGCCAAACTATATGCGGCCCAAGCCGCCGCAGGATTCTTGTTGGCGGTGAACACTCCTGTCAGTGTGGTTAGGTCAAGTTCGGCCTTCGTGGGCAGCTTCGCCATTGATCACGCGCCCGCCCTGAACTTCACGATATTGGATTCGCGTGCCGCCGAGAGATTGGCGAGGAAATCTGCCCATACATTCAGCGCGTGGCGCTTCTCCTGAGCGAACGAGTGTCGCTGATAAACAGCCATCACGCCGCGCATTTGATGGTTCAATACCCGTTCAATAGTCACAACGTCTACGCCCAGCCTCGGCATGGTGGTGGCGGCCGTGCGCCGCAAATCGTGAAGTCGCCAGGGCTCGATTTTAGCCTCCTCAGGATCGTCGCCGCCCGCCGCCGCGTCTTCCCGCGCGATCTCCAGCATCACTTCATCAATGCGCGTTTTCGCGTGGGCCGCAGAGAACGAGGCGAACACACGGGGCGTGTCCTTGACCCGGTCCATGCTCGTCAGAATCTCAACGGAGATCGGGGCGAGCGGAACGGCATGGGCGCGGCCGTTCTTCGCGCGCGCACCGGGGAGGGTCCATATCGGTGTGTCGCTGGTCAGGTCGAGTTCTGACCACTCCATGTCACCGACTTCGTTCAACCGCTGCGCGGACAATAAGAGCAGATGGACAAATTGACGCCGAGGCCATTCGAGGCGGTCGATTGCCCGCAGCAAGAGGCGCAACTCATCATCGGTCAGAACCCGATCCCGTGCGACCTCCTTGACGACAGCAGTTCCGTCGAAAGGGTTCTTATCGACTAGTTCCTTGGAAATACACCACTGGAAGAAATGTCGCCCATATGCTCGCAACCGCTTCGACTGGATCGGCGCGCGCACCTTGACCATGTCGAGCACCCGGATTGCGTCGCTGCGCCGGATGTCATCCACGCACCTCTTGGCCCAGCCTTTCAATTCCTTGTCGAGAACTCGCCGAACCTCCCGGCCGGACTTCAATCCATCGGCGTGGTCGGCATAGTAGCGAGCCAGCACGTTTGCGACCGTATCCTCGCGGCGTCGGGCTTCCTGCTCCTCGGCCGCGATCCGTGCAGCTTCTGCCCGGCGAGTGGCGCGCTTCTGGTCAGCGGGGTCCGCACCCATCGCGCGTTGCCTTCGTGCATCGCCGGCTGCATCTCGGGCCTGCGCCAGCGTAAGCGCGCCAGGGCCGCTGGCAGGGCCAAGCACGACAGTCACGTCTTGCTTGTCAGTCCGTCGGAACCTGTAGACGAACGTCCGCACCCCGGACGGATACACCAACACGCGCAGGCCGGGATGCCCCACGTCGGGCAGGGCGTAGCGCTTCGCTCGCGGCTTCGCGTGTTCGATCGCTAACGCAGTCAGCGGTTTTTTCATCAGCGCCCCCTTTCTGAGCCCCACTCCAAGCCCCAACAAATACCTAGCTGTAGTGGTATTTCTCGGGGTGTCGTCAGCTACCAGTAGAGGGCGATACTATTGATTAGAATGAGATTTTTTGACGCATGTGGGGCTTGGCGGTAGTTGCCGAAACCACAAGATGCCTGACTGTAAATCAGCCGCCTCATGGCTTCGCAGGTTCGAGTCCTGCCTCCCCCACCAGCCTTCGCTCGCTTCGCGAGCTACGGCTCGGCAAGCCAGCATAAGTGCTCGTGGCGCGAAGTGAGCGAAGGCTGTCGCGCCGTAGCCCGCAGGGCGTAGGCGGACTGTCTCTAAACCATGATCACTCCATCGCTTCGCGAGCTACGGCTCGGCAAGCCAGCATAAGTGCTCGTGGCGCGAAGTGAGCGAAGGCTGTCGCGCCGTAGTCCGCAGGGCGTAGGCGGACTGGTCGTGAACGTAACTCACCCCATCATCTCCCGCACCATCGGCACCACCTTCCGCCCATAAAGCTCGATGCTCTTCATCAGCTTCTCATGCGGCAAGGGCCCCGCCGAATACTTCAGCTGAAACCGCTCAACGCCAAGCGTCTTTGCCGTCCTGGCGATCTTGCGCGCCACCGTCTCCGGCGAGCCGGCATAGAGCGAGCCGTTCTCGACCTCGTTGACGAACTCGTCGCGGCCCATCGGGGGCCAGCCGCGCTCCTTGCCGATGCGGTCACGCATGGCCTTGTAGTCGGGCCATAGCTCCTCGCGCGCCTCTTCATCCGTCTCGGCGACATAGCCGGGCGAGTGCACGCCGATCGGCTGCGCGGGGCGGCCGAATTCCTTGGCGGCGCGGTGATGGAGATCGACGAAGGGCGCAAAGCGCGCGGGATCGCCACCGATGATCGCGAGCATCAAAGGCAGGTTGTAATGCGCAGCGCGCACCACCGATTGCGGGCTGCCGCCGACGCCGATCCAGGTCTTAAGCCGGCCGTTCTCGACCGGGGGATAGACCAGCTGATCCCGCAGCGGTGGACGCAGCTTGCCTTCCCAAGTGACCGGCTTCTGCGACAGCAATGCGGCGAACAGGTCCAGCTTCTCCTCGAACAGCTCTTCGTACTTGCGCAGGTCGAAGCCGAACAGCGGAAAGGATTCGGTGAACGAGCCGCGGCCGAGGATCACCTCGGCGCGCCCGTTCGAGAGCGCATCCAGCGTCGCGAAGCGCTGGAACACGCGGATCGGATCGTCCGAAGACAGCACCGTTACGGCCGAGCCGAGATGGATGCGCTTGGTGCGCGATGCGATCGCGGCCAGCACGGTCTCCGGCGAGGAGATCGCGAAATCGGCGCGGTGGTGCTCGCCGAGGCCGATGAAGTCGAGGCCGAGCTCGTCGGCCAGCACCGCTTCGTCGACGACATTGCGGATCACCTGCGCGTGCGGAAGCATCGCGCCGGCGGCGTCCCTGGTGACGTCGCCAAAAGTATCCAGTCCGAATTGAAGCGATGCAGTCATCGGTGAGGTCTCTGCGGACGCAGCTTGCGCTTGTCGCTGTGGGAGGGGATCGTTTGCGGTGGAGCTAGGCCGCGGCGGCCGGTGCAACAATGCTGCTTTGAGAAACCCACCGTTTCCTTTTTGGATCGTGCCAGGCCAGCGCCCGCTCAGTCGGATCGGGTGAACATCTCGACCAGGGTCTCGCGCAGCCAGCGCTGCGCCGGCACGGTGTCGTTGCGCTGGTGCCAGAACAGGCTGACGATGCGCGGCGGCGCCTTCAGCGGCAGCGGCATGGCGCGCAGGAACGGCGCGTGCCGGGATTGCGAGCGCAGATCGCTCGGCAGAACCGCGATCAGGTCGGACTGGCGCACCACCTCGTAAGCGGCGCTGTAGTGATTGACGGTCGCGACCAGATTGCGCGACAGCCCGCGCGAGGCGAGGAAGAGATCGTAGGACGGCAGGGTCTTGCCGGCGAGGCTCACATCGACATGGCCTGCGCCGAGGAAGCTGCGCGTGCTGAGCCGCTTCTGGGCCGCAAGCGGATGGCCGCGCCGCATGAAGCAGGCATAGTCGACCGTCCACAGCGAGCGCGAGCGGATGGCGGCCGGCTGCTGCGCCTCGTTGACATAGACGCTCAGCACGCAATCGACGCGATTGTCTTCGAGCTGATCGGCGATCTCCAGAATGGTGTTGGGGACGGTGTGCACGCGCGCCTTGGGCGCGACGTTGCCGAAATGACCGAGGAGATTCGGCATCACCAGCGAGGCGACGTAGTCCGACATCGACAGGCTGAACTCGGTCTGCGCGCGGCGCGGATCGAACACCTGCTCGTCGAGCGCGCCGCGGACGGTTTCGAGGGCCTCGCCGATCGGCTCCCACAACACCACCGCGCGCTGGGTCGGACGGATGCCGGTGCCGGACCTGACGAACAGGGGATCACCGAGCGCATCGCGCAGCCGCGCGAGCGCGTTGCTGACCGCGGGCTGCGTCATCAGCAGCGCGTTGGCGGCGCGCGTGACGCTGCCCTCGGTCATCAGGGCTTCGAAGACTTTCAGCAGGTTGAGGTCGAGCGATCGAAACGACAGAACATTCACCGTGGTGATGTATGGGATCACGATTATAAATTATGACGATAATATCTCTTTGTCTATGGTTCCCCCAGGGACTTGCGGATGCCGGGCCGCCGGACAGAGGGGACTTACATGTCGATGATCTCGGCGCGCATCGAGCGCCTGCCATTCGCACGCTTCCACACGCATCTGTTGTTGATGGGCGGGCTCGGCTACATGTTCGACGCGATGGACGCGGCCGTGCTGGCGTTCATCCTGCCGGTGCTGCGCACCGCCTGGAATCTGACGAGCGTGCAGATCGGCGTGCTCGGTAGCAGCACCTATATCGGCTTCCTGTTCGGCGCGTTGCTGGCGGGCACGCTCGGCGACCTGATCGGCCGCCGGGCGGTGATGATGTCGGCGCTGGCGCTCTATTGTGCCGCATCGATCGTCAGCGCCGCCGTGGACAGCTGGCCGTCCTTCTTCGCCGCCCGCGTCGTCGCGGGCATGGGCACCGGCGCCGAGAGCGCGATCATCGCGCCTTATCTCGCCGAGTTCGTGGCGCGGCGCTTCCGCGGCAGCTTCACCGGCGCGCTGGCCGGGTTCTTCTCCTTCGGCTTCGTCGCGGCCGCCTTGCTCGGCTACTTCATCGTTCCCGCTTATGAGAACGGCTGGCGCATCGTGCTGGTGATCACCGCCGTGCCGGTCGTCATGCTGTTGTGGTGGCGCAGGGCGCTGCCGGAATCGCCGCGCTGGCTGGAAAGCCGGGGCAGGGCGAAGGAAGCCGAAGCGGTGCTGGACAAGATCGAAGCCGGCTTCGCACGCCAGGGGCATGTGCTGCCGCAGCCGGTCGTCGATGCAGTCAGCCCGCCCGTCGCCGGAGGAACGCTGCTCGCCAATTTCGCGGCGCTGCTCGAGGGCCGGCAGGCGCGCATCACCGTCATGACCTGGATCATGTGGCTTGCGATCACCTTCAGCTATTATTCCTTCTTCGTCTGGATCCCCGGCCTGCTGGTCCAGAACGGCATGAGCATCACCAAGAGCTTCGCCTATTCGATCGCGATCTATTGCGCGCAGATCCCCGGCTATTTCAGCGCCGCCTGGTTCAACGAGCGCATCGGCCGGCAGGCGACCATTGCGTCCTACATGGTGCTCGGCGGTATCAGCGCGCTCGGACTCGCCTTCGCGCAGAGCGACCAGCACATCATGGTCGCGGGGATCCTGCTGTCGTTCTTCATGAACGGCACCTATGCCGGCGTCTATGCCTATACGGCGGAGGTATTCCCGACGCCGGTGCGAACCACCGGCGCCGGCCTTGCCTCGGCGATCGGCCGCATCGGCGCGATCGTCTCGCCGATCCTGGTCGGCTACCTCTATCCCAATTTCGGCTTCGCAGGTGTGTTCGGCCTTACTACCAGCGTGCTGCTGCTCGGAGCGCTCACCGTCGTGGTGATGGGCGTGCCGACGCGCGGCCGTTCGCTGGAAGACATTGCCGCGGGCGAAGTCGCATGAGGGAGACGACACGCCGGGCCGATCCGCTGCTCAACGCCGTGGCGGCGGCGCAGGGCAGGGCGGATCAGCCGGAGGCGCTGTTCTCGGCACTGGACGACGCCTTGAAATCGGCGATCGGGCACAAGCTGTTTACGATCCTGACCTATGACGACGACACCGGCGAAGCGGCGCGGATCTATTCCAATCTTCCCGGGCCTTACCCGACGGGCGGACGCAAGCGCCTCGCGCCGGGACCATGGACCGAGGCCGTGCTCGACCGCGGCGAGGCCTATATCGGCCGCAGCCTCGACGATCTGCGCAATGTGTTCGCCGATCACGAGCTGATCGCTTCACTCGGCTGCGAGAGCGTGCTCAACATGCCCGTGCGCTGGCGCGGCCGCACGCTCGGCTCGCTCAACCTGCTGCACGAGGCGGGCTGGTACGGCGCGGACGATGCCGCCGCGTGTCTTCCATTTGCCCAGCTCGCATTGCCCGCGCTGCTCACACAGTCCTGACCAGACAGGAAACGACCATGCCCAGCACCCTCTTCAAAAACGCCGCTCTGCTCGATCCGCTTCAGCCGGATTTGCTGGAGGGCCATCACGTGCTGGTCGAGGACAATGTGGTCAAGGAGGTCTCGGACCGGCCGCTCCAGGCTTCGGTCGACCGCACCATCGATCTCAACGGCAAGACGCTGATGCCCGGCCTGATCGACCTGCATGTCCATGCGATCGCCGTCGAGCTCAACCTGGCGCAGCAGGTGCACATGCCGAACGTGCTGGTGACGCTGCGCTCGACGCTGCTGCTGCGCGGCATGCTGCGCCGTGGCTTCACGACGGTTCGCGACGCCGGCGGCGCCGGCCATGCGCTGAAGCAGGCGATCGACACCGGCCTCACCGACGGCCCGCGGCTGTTCGTCTCCGGTCGTGCGCTGAGCCAGACCGGCGGGCATGGCGACATGCGGGCGCGCTCGGATTATCTCGCCAGCGACGCACCATGTCCGTGCTGCGTGCGTGTCGGCGCGCTGGCGCGCGTTGCCGACGGCGTTGACGGCGTGCGCAAGGCGGCGCGCGAGGAGCTGCAGATGGGCGCCGACCAGATCAAGATCATGGCATCCGGCGGCGTCGCGTCACCCACCGATCCGGTCGGCGCCTTCGGCTACTCCGAGGACGAGATCCGCGCCATCGTCGAGGAGGCGCGCGGGCGCCAGACCTATGTGCTCGCCCACGCCTACACCGCTGCCGCGATCGAGCGCGCCGTTCGCTGCGGCGTGCGCACCATCGAGCACGGCAATCTGGTCGATGCCCCGACCGCGCGCCTGATGGCCGAGAAGGGCGCCTATGTGGTGCCGACGCTCGTCACCTACGAGGCGCTGGCCAACGAGGGCGCCCAATATGGCCTGCCGCCCGAGAGCGTGGCCAAGATCGCCGATGTCCGCGACGCCGGCCTGCGTTCGCTCGCGATCTATCGCGACGCCGGCGTGAAGATGGGTTTTGGCAGCGACCTGCTCGGGCCGTCGCAGCGCCTCCAGAGCGACGAATTCCGCATCCGCGCCGAGATTCTCGGCCCGCGCGCCGTAATCGCCAGCGCCACGGTGATCGGCGCCGAGGTGCTCGGCATGGAGGGCAAGCTCGGCCGTATCGTGCCCGAGTCGATCGCGGACCTGCTGGTGGTCGATGGCAATCCGCTCCGCAACGTCGCTTGCCTGCTCGGCCAGGGCGAGCACATTCCGCTGGTGATGAAATCAGGCAAGGTTCAGTTCGACCGGCTGAACGCGTAGTTACCGCCACGTCACGGGCATCTTCGCCCCGTTTGTGCGTCCTATGTCGAGATGCGCACCACCATCTTGCCGAGCGCCCCGCGCGTCTGCATGGTCCTGAACGCCTCCCGGAAATCGTCCAGCGCGAAGATGCGACCGACCACCGGTTTCAATTGGCCGTCGGCGAGCCAGCCCGTCAACTGCGACATCAGGCGCTTCTGCACCTCGGGCTCGCGCACGGGAATCTGCGCGAGGTCGACACCGAGCAGGGCGCCACCTTTCAGCAGTGGCAGGTTGAACGGCAATGCCGGGATCGCGCCGGCGGCAAAGCCGACCACGAGATGACGGCCGCGCCAGGCGATGGAGCGAAAGGCCTGAACTGAAATCTCGCCGCCGACAGGATCGAAGATCACGTCGGCGCCGTGTCCTCCCGTCAATTCCTTCAGCGTGTCGCGCCAGCCGGTCTGCGTGTAGTCGATCACAACGTTGGCGCCGTGTTGTTGGGCGAAGGCGCGCTTGTCCGGTGTCGATGCTGCTGCGATGACGCGGGCGCCAAGCAGCTTGCCGATCTGGACTGCCGCAATTCCCGTGCCGCCAGCTGCGCCCAGCACCAGAAGCTGTTCGCCTGCGCAGAGCGAGGCGCGCGCACTGAGCGCATAGAGCGCGGTCAGATAATTGGCGCGAAACGAGGCGGCGACTTCGGCCGCGACGCCGTCCGGCAGGGGATGGAGCACTTCGGGTCTGACGACGATCTCCTCGGCAAGCGCGCCCGACCGCGTCATCCCCATCACGCGCATGCCGGGTTGATAGCCGCCGGGTGCGCCGGGCGCGTCCGTCACCACCCGGCAAACTCCGTACCGGGAATGAAGGGCAGGGGATCTTTTGTCTGATAGCGTCCCTCGATCTTCAAGCCGTCGACGAAGCCGATCCCGGCAGCTTCCACGCGGATGCGCAGCTGTCCCGGTTCCATGGACGGGGGCGGGACGTCCTTCAGTTCGATCTGATCGATCGGTGCGTATTGCTCGACGACGACGGCTTTCATGTCGGACCTCTGTTGTTCCAGTTACCCTGACAGGTCCCGAGACGAGCCTCTTGCGTCTACCGCCACATCCCGCGCATCCGCGCCCCGATGTCGATCTTCGGGCCCTGTGCCGCAGTGCGGGCAGCGCCGCTTGCTGCCTTCGGCCAGGCGGTACGCTCGAACAGGTAGACCAGCTGCTCCGGGATGAAGCGGGTGCGCGAGGCGTAGACGTGGCGGTCGCCCTTGGCGACCTGGCCGTGGGTGAAGAAGCGCTGGGGCACCACGAGGTGCAGATCGTCCTTGGCGCGGGTCATCGCGACATAGAGCAGGCGGCGCTCCTCTTCGAGCTCGGCGCTGGTGCCGGCGCCGAGATCGGAGGGCATGCAGCCGTCGACGACGTTGAGCACGAACACCGACTTCCACTCCTGGCCCTTGGCCGAGTGGATGGTCGAGAGGATCAGATAGTCCTCGTCGCGCAGCGGCGGCCCGGATTTGTCGCTGGTCGCATCGGGCGGATCGAGCGTGAGCTCGGTCAAAAATTTCTCGCGCGAGGCATAGCCGCTTGCGATCTGCTCGAGCTGCATCAGATCGGCGCGGCGCGTCTCGGAATCCTCGTGAAGGCGATCGAGATGCGGCTCGTACCAGAGTCGCACGCGTTCGAGATCGACCGGCCATTCCGAATAGCGCAAATTCTCGACGGTGCGGACGAAGTCGGTCCAGTCGGCGCCGGTGCGCGCGGGCACCGGGAGCTGGCCGAGCGCGGCGAGCGGATCGGTGCTCTCCGCCATCTGGTCGAGCACGCGCTGCGCGGTCGCGGGGCCGACGCCCGGCAACAGATGCAAAATGCGGAAACCGGCGACGCGGTCGCGCGGGTTCTCGGCAAAGCGCAGCAGCGCAAGCACGTCCTTGACGTGCGCGGCGTCGAGGAATTTCAGCCCGCCGAACTTGACGAAGGGAATGTTGCGGCGGGTCAGCTCGATCTCGAGCGGGCCGGAATGCGAAGAGGTCCGGAACAGCACCGCCTGGTGCTTGAGCAGCGCGCCTTGCTCGCGGTTCGCCAGCACCTCTTCGACGATGTAGCGCGCCTGGTCGGCTTCGTCGTGCACGGTGACCAGCTGCGGCTTATGCGAGGCGGTGCGGTCGGTCCAGAGATTCTTGGTGAAGCGTTCGCGCGCGAGCCCGATGACGCCGTTGGCCGCCGCCAGCACGGTCTGTGTCGAGCGGTAGTTGCGGTCGAGCGTGATCATCTCGGCGCGGGGCGAGAAGCTCTGCGGAAAATCCAGGATGTTGCGCACGGTGGCGGCGCGGAACGAATAGATCGACTGCGCGTCGTCGCCGACCACGGTGAGCCCGCGTCCGTCGGGCTTGAGCGCCAGGAGGATCGAGGATTGCAGGCGGTTGGTGTCCTGGTATTCGTCGACCAATACGTGATCGAAGCGCCCGCCGATTTCGTCCGCGATCAGCGCATCGCTCATCATCTGCGACCAGTACAGCAACAAATCGTCGTAATCGAGTACGTGCTGGGCCTGCTTGGCCTCGACATAGGCCGCGAACAGGCCCTTCAGCTCGGCGGCCCAGCCCGCGCACCAGGGATAGTGCACCCCCAGCACCTTCTCGATCTCCATCTCGGCGTTGACGCAGCGCGAGTAGATCGACAGGCACGTGCTCTTGGCGGGGAAGCGGCTCTCGGTCTTCGATAGGCCGCGCTCGTGCCGGACCAGGTTCATCAGGTCGGCGGAATCCTCGCGGTCGTGAATGGTGAAGGCGGGATCGACGCCGATCCGTTCGGCATATTCGCGGAGCAGCCGCGCGCCGATGCCGTGGAAGGTGCCTGCCCAGGTGAGCGCATCGCGCATGATCGCGGCGTTGTTCTCGCCCAGCACTTTGCGGGCGATGCGCTCGACCCGGCCGGCCATCTCGGCCGCCGCGCGGCGGGAGAACGTCATCAACAGGATGCGGCGCGGATCGGCGCCTGCGACGATCAGATGCGCGACCCGGTGGGCGAGCGTGTTTGTCTTGCCGGAGCCGGCGCCGGCAATGACGAGCAGGGGGGCGCCCACGGTCGCGCCCCCGGCCACGCCATGCTCGACGGCGCGGCGCTGCTCCGCATTGAGCGTGTCCAGATATGTCGCCACGAATCGCCCCGGTGAAAGGGCGAGAGTCGGCGATCCCGGCGCGAATCGCAATGCGGCTGGACGGGACCGGGTTTAGGATTTAGGGGGAAAGACGCCCCCAGGTTCCAGTCCGAAAAGCGCACCCGGCATGACCGAGCTCAAATCCGACCAGTTCGAGATGCGGCGGCTGGAATCGCTCAGCAACACCATTTTTGGTGTCGCCATGACGCTTTTGGCCTACGACCTGCCCAAGGCCGCGGTGTTCACCAGCGCGCCCGACTGGAGCGATCTTGCCCATGTCTATTCCGGCAAGCTCGCCGGCTTCGCACTCAGCTTCATCATCGCCGGGGTGTTCTGGATCAGCCATCACCGGCGGCTGGCGCGCCAGCCGGTCGGCAGCCGCGGCGCGGTGATCCTCAACCTGTTCTTCCTGCTCTCGATCGTGCTGCTGCCCGTCACCAACGGCCTCTACACCAATTACGGCATGAGCAGCGCGGTTGCGGTGCTCTACGGGCTGCACCTGACCGCGATCGCCGGCCTCAATGCCTGGCTGTGGTGGACCATCCTTGGCAGCTGGCGCAACGAGATCATGGCCTCGCTGTTTCCGCTTCTGGTGTTCATTCCGGGCACGATCGTGGCGGCATTCGCCCCGCACGTCGCGCCCTTTGTCTGGTTCATCGCCTTCGGCGGGCTCGCGATCCAGCGCTTCTACGGTGCGCGGACCGAGCCGGGCGCGTGAGGCCGTGCCTCACCCGGACGTCGCGCCGAACCCATCGGCCGGCACGTAAAGCTTGACCGGGCGGATTTCGTAGACCGCAGTCGGATTGACCGCACGCAGCTTGCGCGCCGCCGCGATCGCCTCCTCCTCGGTGGAGCATTCCATGAGGTGGAAGCCCAGAAGCTGCTCCTTGGTCTCCGCAAACGGGCCGTCCAGCACCATGCCCGCGCCGGGGCCACGCAAGGTGCGCGCCTTTCGGGTCTCATCCAGACGGGCGGCCGGCCCGAACTGTCCGCTGGCCCGCAAGGGCGCCTGGACCTCGATGACCTTGGCCACGACCGCGGCGTCCTGCTCAGGCGTCCAGGACAGGATCTCGTCTTCCACGTGGTAGGCCAGGATGGCGTACAGCATCGTCACCTCATTGTTTTTCTGCACCGATCCCAAAGGACGTAGCACCGCAGGCGATGCCGACAATCCCCAAACAAGAAATTCAAGCACAAAATATTGCGTGGCCATGCCGCGACGAAACCGTCCCGAAACCCGATTGCGGCGTTGCCGTGTGAACGCCGCCGGAAGTGGTCGCGACTGATGACCACAACAACAAGATTTCTGCTGGAGGCGGCAATGTCGGGTCACATCAAGATCATCTGCGACGCACGTCGGGCCGGACAATCTCAGACGGTCGATCTGCACGACCAAAGCGGCCATCACCGCTATTACGGCAGCTCGGCCGAGAATGGCGGCGAGCGCATCGTCGAAAGCCGGCGCGGCAAGCGGCCGCGCGCGCTCGGTGTTTGCGGCTTCTGAAGCCTCGCGCCCGTTCTGCAAATGGACGTCCTGCAAATATCGATCGCGGCGATGCCGTTCCTGCTCGCACTGACGAGCCGGACGGGCAAGGTCATCGTGCCGTGCCTGCTGACGAGCATCTTCACGGTGCTGCTCGGCGGGGAGCCTCACCGCGCCGTCGTGGCCTGGTGCGTCGGCATGCTGATCGCCGCCGTCGCCTTGCGCGAGCGGCTTCGCGCGGGCTGAGCCGGCGCCCCGTTACGGGGCGTTCAAGACCTGCTTGACCAGGGCCTCGCGCAGCGCCGCCAATTCGCCGCTTGCCTCCATCTGGGCGATCACCTTGCCGACCTCAGGCACCAGGTCGCGATGGCGTTCATGCAGGTAATGGTAGATGTGGATGCGCTGGAGCGGCGGCGAGAGCGGGTAGATCCTGGCCTGCAGATTGAGTTTCCGCACCGCCGCGAGCCCGCTGAAGAGATCGGTGACCATCACGTCGAAACGGTCGGCATCGAGCATCCTGACCATGTTGTCGAGGCCAGTGGTCGCTGTGACGCGGGCCATGCCGCGCGTGCCGGCCTCCGAGGAGCCGACGCCGCGGACGATGCCGATGCTGTAGTCCCTGATCGAATCCCAGCCGGCGACGTCGAACCGGAGTTTGGTCGCAAACACCGCAGGCTCGATATAGTTGATCGCCGGCGTGACCTGGACCAGCGTCGGGTAATCGCGCGAGAGCGTTCCGATGCGCTGGATCTCGCCGTCGATCGCGCCGGCGCTCGACAGCGCGAGCGCGCGCTTGCCGGGGACGTCCTCGAACTCCAGCTTGATATTCAGCCTGGCGTAGACGGCCCGCAGCATCTCGCCGCCGACATATTGATCGGGGATGTCGGCGATGCGCGCCAGCCGGATGACTTCCTGCGCCTGCGATGGGCCGCTTGCAAGCAGTGACAGGCAGGCGACGATAATCCGCCACATGACGCGCCTCCTCGTTGCCCGATGCTATCGCTGGATTCCGATGTCCGCCCGATCTACCGGAGATGGCGCCTGCGCGTGGCCATAGCGGTCACTGCCCGCCCGAGGTGCAGGCGACTTCCGGACTTTCACCGATGTCATTCTACCACGCGAAGTGATAGTTTGCGCGACAATCCTGCTGCCGGACGCAAGATATGACCCCGCCGACCTCAAGCCGCCCAGGGGTTGACAGGAAATCGGCCGACGGGATCGCCGCGCACATCGCGGGAAGGGGAAGTCTCGACGATCGAGATGCTCGAGGCTGCGACCGCTCGGCCGCAGCGTGCCGCCATTTCCGGGGATGTGGTGCATGGCCAAGGCTGGTGACGAGGACTCCAATCGCGGCCGCGCAGTTGCACCGGCGGCTGCGAAGCAGGATTTGATCGGCACCGCGCTCGCGCCTTCGATGTTCGCCGCGCTGCTGTCCCGGCTCTTCAACTGGTCGCGCAGCGGCGTCGGGCCGCGCCTGCTCGCCGCCGTGCTGCTGTTCTCTTCGGTCGTGACGCTGACGCTGACCGCGCTCCAGCTCTATCTCGATTACGATCGCGAGGTCGGCCTCATCGAGACCAGGCTCGACGAGATCGGCCGCAGCACCACCGGCAGTCTCGGCGAGAGCCTGTGGAATCTCGACCAGAACCTGCTCAAGCTCCAGCTCGACGGTATCCTGCGGCTGCCCGACATCCGCGCCGCCGAGGTGCGCGAGATTGCCGATCGTCCCAATCCGATCCGTCTCGCCATCGGCGAGCCGAGCACCCGCTCGGTCGTGACGCGCGACTATCCGCTGAAGACCAATGTGCAGGGGACTGCACGCGAGATCGGCGTGCTCCACGTCGAGGCGACGCTGACCGACGTCTACCAGCATTTGCTGAACCGCGCGCTGGTCATCCTGGCAAGCCAGGCGGCCAAGACGTTCCTCGTCTCGCTGTTCATCATCTACATGTTCCATCTGCTGGTGACGCGGCATCTGGTCGCCATCGCAGACTTCGTCAGCAAATACAATCTGGCGCGGCCGCCGCCGCCTTTGCGCCTGGAGCGCCGGCCGCCCTACGATGCCGACGAGCTGGATAAGGTCATCGACGCCTTCAACGCCATGTGCGCGAACCTCCAGCGGGCCTATGGCGAGCTGCGTGAGGCCAATGCAAACCTCGAGCGCGACCTCAAGGTCCGCCAGCGCGCCGAAGAGGACGCGCGTGCGAGTGAAGAGCGTTTCCGCGACTATGCCGAGACCGCGTCCGACTGGTTCTGGGAGACCGGACCGGACCATCGGTTCACCTACATATCCGACCGGGCCGGCGTCTTCGGCATGGACAACAAGGCGCTGATCGGCAAGCGCCGCACCGATGCCGCGTCCGGTAGCGACGCCGAGCCCGAGAAATGGCACGCGCACATGGCGATGCTGGATCGCCACGAGCCGTTCCGGAAGTTCGAATATCGCGGCCGCGACACCACCGGGCGGATGCATCATTTCAGCGTCAACGGCCAGCCGATCTTCGCCGCCGACGGAAGCTTCATGGGTTATCGCGGCTCCGCGACCGACCTCACCGAGCAGCACGAGACCGAGGAGCGGTTGCGCCAATCGCAGAAGATGGATGCGATCGGCCAGCTTACCGGCGGCGTCGCGCACGACTTCAACAACGTGCTCACGGTCATCACCGGCACCATCGAGATCATCCAGGAGGGGCTTGCGGACAAGCCAGAATTCGCCGCGATCGCGCAGCTGATCGACGATGCGGCCGCGCGCGGCGCGGAGATCACCTCCCAGCTCCTGACCTTCGCGCGCCGCCAGCCGCTGGAGCCACGCGAGATCGACGTCAATGCCCTCGTGATCGAGACCGCGAAGCTGCTGAGGCCGATCCTCGGCGCCCATATCGAGATCGTGACCCGGCTCGCCGATGACGCCTGGTCCGCGATGGCCGATCCATCGCAGCTCTCCTCCGCGATCGTCAACCTCGCCGTCAACGCGCGCGACGCGATGCCGGGCGGCGGCAAGCTCACGATCGAGACCGCGAACCGCGAGCTCGACGACACCGACGCTGCCGGCGACGGCGATGCCATGCGCGGCGCCTTCGTGATGGTCGCGGTTGCCGATACCGGCCACGGCATCCCCGCCGACATCCGCGAGCACGTGTTCGAGCCGTTCTTCACCACCAAGGGCGTCGGTCGCGGCACCGGCCTCGGGCTCAGCATGGTCTACGGCTTTGCCAAGCAGACCGGCGGCACCGTCGCGGTCGAGAGCGAGGAGGGGCGCGGCACGGAGATGCGGCTGTTCCTGCCGCGGTCGAAGGGCGAGGCGCCGGCGAGGACCGCGCCGGTCCAGGCGCTCGACACGGCACGCGGGCACGAAACGATCCTCGTGGTCGAGGACGATCCGCTGGTGCAGGGCTATGTCATCGCCCGGCTCGGCAGCCTCGGCTATCGCACGCTGGTGGCCGGCGACGGCGCGTCCGCACTGGTGCTGGTCGACCAGGGCGCCAAATTCGATCTGCTGTTCACGGACATCATCATGCCCGGCGGCATGAACGGGCGGGAATTGGCCGACGCGGTCCGGCTCCGCCGGCCGGGAGCAAGGGTGCTCTATACCTCCGGCTACACCGACGACGCCATCGTCCACGAAGGACATCTCGATCCCGGCGTGGCGCTGCTCAGGAAACCCTACCGGAAGTCGGAGCTGTCGCAGAAGATTCGCGAGGTGCTTGCGGGCGAGCCGCCGGCCTGAGCGGCGCTCCCGGACGAAAAAGGCGCGGCGGGGAAGCCCCGTCGCGCCCGATTTCTTGCTCGCTGGTCCAGGGCTGAGAGCGCCCCGATGCCAAGCCCTTATCTAGAGCTTAGCGGGCGATCCCAGCGAGGTGACAGCGCTTGGTAAAAGACACTGGATCACCTCCTTTCGTTGGTTTCGGAAGATTTCAATATAGGGGGCATTGCCGCCGCTGTTAAGAGGCGGCGGCTCCGGAGGAACCGGGGCGGCTCGCAAGGCCGGAAAGCGACCGCCTGGGCAGTTGAGACCGCCGCCCGGCCGTGTTAGGGAGCCCGTAACGCGGGTGTAGCTCAATGGTAGAGCAGCAGCCTTCCAAGCTGAATACGAGGGTTCGATTCCCTTCACCCGCTCCAATCCTCAGCGCCCGCCGCGTCTAGGCAACGGTGCCCCCGCGCGCCTCGGGCCCCCCCTGCGTCTCCTGCAGCTCACCCTTCCTCAGAGGGTTTGCTTCCAGCCGAGATATTGCAGCGTCTCGGTCTCGGACGTGGCGCAAATCTTCTCCATCTTGCCCGGCTGAACGGTGGCGGACAGCTTGATTTTGACCTTGTTGCTCTTCACGGCAAAGGACACCGGGTAGCCGCACTTGTTCTCGAATTTCTGACGGACGACGTACGATCGCTCGTGAACGTTGCCGCCCTTGATGCCGTTATCCTGCTTTTCCTGTGCGAGAAGACCGCCGAAGGCGGCTGTCGTGTTCGATCCTGCAGGTTCGCGCGGCGCCGATAGTTTTGGGGCGGGTCCGACGCGGGTGACCACGATGCCGCCGCGCGCAGTCATGGTGCCGTCGGCCTGAAGAGTCTAGTCGGTCTTGTACATCCCGTTGTCGTAGTTCAGCACGTTGCCACTACAGGTCCACGTGCCCTCAACGCAGTTTTTGTTGTCGCTGCAGAGAGCCCGCCCATCCGGTTGCAGGTTCGCGGTGTTGGTCTAGCCGGCAATGCCATGGTGAATCCAGGTGCCGACGAACTTGTTGACGCAACTCGCCGCAGGCTGCCCGTGAGCAGTTGCGCAAAGCGCTAGCGTCAAGGAAACCGCCACCGATAATATCGATTTCATTCTATCCCCCAAAAGAAAGCATCGAGCATATTGACCTCTGCCCGCAAGAACAAGGATGGCCCAGCCGCGCCGGCCTGATCCAGGTCAATGTCGCGCGCGGCGGCAGGACGGAGCGGCGCGGGTCCTCCAGGAACCATCACACCGCGCATGAGTTGGCCGGTCGGGCAGGACCGAAAGTCACACGAGGCCAAACCGTGCAGCAAGACGTGCGCGTGCGCACCACCGCGCAGATCGCGGGTCATCCCATTCATCCGATGCTGGTGCCGATCCCGATCGCGTGCTTCGTCGGAGCGCTCTTGACCGACATCGCCTATGTCGCCAGCGCCGAGATCATGTGGGCGGATTTTTCCGCCTGGCTTCTGCTCGTCGGCGTCGTCTTCGGCGTGATGGCGGCGATCGCGGGCCTGATTGATTTCCTCGGCAACCGCCTGGTGCGGGCGCAGACGCCGGCCTGGCCGCATCTGATCGGCAATGCCGTGGCGCTGATCCTGGCCATCGTCAACGCGCTGATCCACACCCGCGATGCCTGGACCTCGGTGTGGCCGACCGGGCTCGTACTTTCGGTGATCACCGTGCTGATCCTGCCCGTCACCGGCTGGCTCGGCTGGGCCATGGTCTACCGCCACGGCGTGGGAGTTGCGCGATGACGTTCTCGATTGGCCGCGCGCTGCTGTGCGCCTCACTGCTGCTCTTGGCCGGCTGCAACGACGGCAGCGGCGATCCCAAGGCGCAAATCGGGGCCAATCCTAAGCTTCCCGACATCCAGCAATATCTGCTGCCGCCGGTCCACATCGCGCGCATCGTCGGCTGGAAGAAGGACGAAACGCCGACCGTGGCGCAAGGTCTGCAGGTCAAGGCTTTCGCGACCGGCCTGCAGCATCCGCGTTTCCTCTACGTGCTGCCCAATGGTGACGTGCTGGTGGCGGAATCCAAGGCGCCGAAGGGGGCCGGGATCAAGCGGCCCAAGGAGATCGTCATGGGCTATATCGAGTCCTGGGCGACCTCGGGCGGCAACGACACCGGGCCGGGTAACCGCATCACGCTGCTGCGCGACAGCAATGGCGACGGCGTGCCGGATACCCAAAGCGTCTTCCTCGACCACCTCAATTCGCCGTTCGGCATCGCTTTGGTCGGCAACGAGCTCTATGTCGCCAATGCCGATGCCATCGTCAGATATCCCTACACGGAAGGCGACACGAAGATCACCGCGCCGGGCACGGTGCTGACGCCGCTGCCGGGCGGGCCGATCAATCATCACTGGACCAAGAGCCTGGTCGCGAGCCCCGACGGTTCGAAACTCTATGCCGGTGTCGGCTCCAACAGCAACATCACCGAGAACGGCATGGAGGCCGAGCACAATCGCGCCGCGATCCTCGAGGTGGATCGTGGCAGCGGCCGGTGGCGCGTGTTCGCAAGCGGCCTGCGCAATCCGAACGGGCTCAGCTTCGAGCCGCAGACCGGCGCGTTGTGGACGGTGGTGAACGAGCGCGACGAACTCGGTCCCGATCTCGTTCCTGACTACATGACCTCGGTGAAGGACGGCGGCTTTTACGGCTGGCCCTACAGCTATTACGGCCAGCATGTCGATCCCCGCGTCAAGCCGCAGCGGCCGGATCTCGTCGCCAAGGCGATCGTGCCGGATTATGCCTTGAGCTCGCATGTCGCTCCGCTCGGGATGGTCTTCAACACCGGCTCCAGCCTGCCGGCCGCCTATCACGGCGGCGCCTTCGTCGGCGAGCATGGCAGTTGGAACAGGCAGGTGCTCAACGGCTACAAGGTCGTGTTCGTGCCGTTCAAGGACGGCAAGCCGAGCGGACCGGCGCAGGACGTCGTGACCGGCTTCCTCAACAGCGACGACAAGGCGCGCGGCCGGCCCGTCGGCGTCGCCATCGACAAATCAGACGCGTTGCTGGTCGCAGACGACAGCGGCAACACGGTGTGGCGCGTCACCGCTGCGCACCCGCAGCTGACGCAACGATAGGCCCGCCGGCGCGTTATCGGACAGAGGTGAAAGCCAAATTCTGAAACTCAAGCCAGGAGTTGGACAATGGGCCTTGCTCAATATGCCATCGTGCCGGTGCAGGACGAATGGGGCGTGCTGCACGACGGCGACGTCAAGAACACATACGCCACCAAGGAAGCTGCGTTCGAATCGGCGGTTGCCGCCGCATCCCTCGCGCTTCGTGAGGGACATGAAGTCCAAGTCAGCGTGCCCGGCCGCGAAGCCGGAGACAACGCGCTCGGCGTCTAGAGCCGAACCACGAAGCAGCATTCGAGAAGGAGGCCGCGATGACCAAGCCGCGTGAGCCGAACGGCGTCGAGCCATCCCGTTCCGAGGACGACATCCAGCGCGAACAGCTTGGTCCCCGCGGCGTGCCCGGTGCGCCTGATCCGGCCAAGATGACGCCGCAGCGCGAGAAGAAGACGCCGAAGCATATCGACCCCGGCCACACCGCCTGACGCGGCTTGGCGGCCTAACATGATCACACGACCAGCCGCCCGCGCCGTGCGGCAACCCCGATCGTCACCTCCGCACCGGCGTTGAAGTCGAGACGGTCGGCTTCGATGCCGTCGCTGAAGATGACGCCGTTCTCCGCCATCAAGGAGCGGATGCGCAAGTGGTCTACAGAGGCGAGCCGGCCGCAGACGAGATTGGTCTGCGAATGGCGGCTGGGGAAGGGTTCTCGCACCGCGAAGCGCAGCTCCGGCGCGTCCCAGGGCAGGGCCTCGTAACCGGTCAGCAGGGGAGGCTGGCCAAAACTGCCGGCAATGGCCAACGAGCCGGTGACGATGCTTTTGAACCAGGCGGTCGATCCGAGGCCGGTCGAGACGATCAGTCCACTCGAAGATTGGCGTTCCGTCGCCCCGCCGGCCGCAAGCTCGTAGATCGCGGAGACATGCGTGCGGGCGCCGATGAACAAATCGTTGACGGCGTAGAGCACCTGGCCGTCGTTGAGCCGCGCTTCGGCCATCGTCACGGCCTGGCTGTCGCGCTTGTCGGCAGCGACCTCGGGCAGGAGTTTTGCGAACTCGCGCGGCGCAAAGGGCAGGAGGATGCCGTCGTGGCGCGCGGGATCCGGATTGAGCCCGATCAGCGGATGGTCGTCGAGATATTTCATCGTGTTGGCGACGACGCCATCCTGGCCGAGCGCGGCCACGATGTCGTCTGGCCCGAAGAGGAAGTTCGGCAGGAAGCCACGGTCGATGACCTGATAGCGCCCCCATTGCTCCAGCACTTGCAGCGTCGTGTGACGCTGCGCCCGATAGACCTCGTGCTCGCGCTCATAGTCGGAGAAGTCGGCGCCGAGATGTTCGACATAGAAGCGCGCCTGCGCCGCCGTCAGGTGGCGCGCGATCAGGTCCTCCAGCCTGGTCTTGCGCGTCACCAGCACCACCTTGCGGTCATTGGCGGCGGGCATTGGCGGCCTCCGTCGGCTTCGGCTTCTCCATCAACTGGCTGAGCAGGTCCGGAGAGACGTTGAGCTGGCCGATCTTCTCGGCCTTCTCGGCAATGCCGGAGAAGGCTTGTGCGATCAGCTGACCCGGCTGCATGCCGGCGGCGGCAAGCGCCTGGATCACGCGGGTGTCGACGCCCTCGAAGATCTTCATCAGCGCACCGACGCGGTAGGCCTCGGCGTCGGCCAGCGTCCTGGTGTTCTCGGCGTTGAGGCCGACGAAATCCTTGCGCTTGCCTTCCAGCACGATGTCCGCGGCCATGCCGGCCTCGCGCAGCTCATTGCGCTTTGCCGCCACGCTCGCTTCGGCGTCCATCTGGGTCTCGCGGATCGACCGCTTCTTCTGCTCGACCGCGATCTCGGTGTCGAGCTCGCTCTCGCGAATGGCGCGTTCCTGCTCGACGGCGAAGTTGCGCCGGGCGAAGATGGCTTCGTCCGCGTTCTTCAGGATCGCCTCGCGCGCTTGTGCCTCCAGCGCCTTTGCGGTGTCCGGCGTCGGCTTGATGCCGCGGATCGACACGCCGAGGATTTCGAGACCGAGAGCGGCGATGTCGGCGCGCGCCCTCAATCCGCCCGCGATGATGTCGGCGATGCGGTCGGAAGCCTGCAATGCGTCCCTCAGCGACAGCTCCTTGACCGCTTGCTGGGCGAGGACCTCGACCGTGCCGAGAATGCGCTCCGGCAGCTTCTCCGGATCATCGCTCCCATAGGACTTCCCGTCAGCCTTCAGCGTGAAGTCGAGCATCGATGCCGCCTTCTTCGGCTCGCTGACGCGATAGGTGACGTGACCCTGCACGGTCAGCGTCTGAAAGTCGCGTGCGATCTGCTCGAAGATGAAGGAGGCGTCGCGGCTGCCGATGGGCACGGCAACCAGCGTGGTCACCGGCGCGTAATAGAGCGCGGAGAGACCGGCGCCCTCGGCGACGACCGCGCCGGCGCGGTACTTCATCAGATAGGTGGTGGGCTGGGCCTTGATGAACCTGACGCCGAACATAATTGTCTCCAATGATTGACTGTAAGTTGGTCTGAACAACTAAGTAAGTTGGACTGTACAACTAACTATGCTACTGTCAAGTTCGAACAGGGGAGGCTGCCGATGGCGGGCGAAGGTCGGGCTGAAGGGTCTGGTAAATCAAGGCAATTGGACTTCCCGCGACCCCTGACCACGGTCGATGTCGTGATCTTTACGATCCTCGACGACAGCCTTCAGGTGCTGCTGATGCAGCGCCCGGCGGGCGAGGGCGAGCCGTTTCCGCTCAGCTTGGCGCTGCCGGGCGGCTTCGTGGACGTCACGAAGGACCGCGACCTCGCGGCTTGCGCGGCCCGCAAGCTGAGGGAGAAGACCGGGGTCACCAGCCCTTATCTGGAGCAACTCGGAAGCTGGGGAAGCGCGACGCGCGATCCGCGCGGCTGGTCGGCGACGCACGCCTATTTCGCGCTGATCCCGGCGGATTCAAGCGTGCTGGCGAACGATGCGCGGTGGTTTCCAATTCGGGGGGGCAGGCTCAAGGACAAGCTCGCCTTCGATCACGGCGACATCCTGGCAACCGCGATCCAGCGCCTGCGCAACAAGGTAGAGTACACCTCGCTGCCGGCCTATCTGATGCCGCCGGAATTCACGCTGCCGGATCTGCAGCGCGTCTACGAGATCGTGCTCGACCGCCCGCTCGAGAAAAGTGCCTTCCGCACCCGCATCCTGTCGGCCGACATGATCGAGCCGGTCGCAAAGATGCGGCGCGGCCCGAACCGCCCGGCTCAGCTTTATCGCCTCAGGAAGGGCCGGGATCCCGTGTATTTCGTGCGGACGTTCAATCCGCCGGAATGAACTCCGCGGCGGCATGCCGAGCCGTCGGTCAGCGTGCAGGACGGCCGGCTCCGGCCCCTAGCCCTGATAACATCATGTTAGGTTTATCGCATAACTGGGTAATTGTGTTAGGCCAGCGAAAGCCTAGTGTTGTCCTCACTCAAGACACCGACCGGCAGTGCCAAGCGCTCGCGGAGCTCCGCAGAGCGCCCGGGGATTGCTGTCCAATTTGTCCAGCGAAGCCCGCCAACGGGACGCCAACAAACGAACAGATCGGGAGGAACTTTTGTGATGGGTACCACGCGCGCGATCCACGACATGAGTCAGTCCAGGAAGGCTGCTGCCAGCGGCTGGATCGGATCGGCTCTCGAATATTATGACTTCTTCATCTACGCGACCGCTGCGTCGCTGATCTTCCCGCAAATCTTCTTCCCGTCGGACAATCCCACGGTCGCGATCGTCGCATCGCTGGCGACCTATGGCGTTGGATATGTGGCCCGGCCGATCGGCGCCTTCGTGCTCGGACATTGGGGCGACACCCATGGCCGCAAGACCGTCCTCATCGTCTGCATGTTCCTGATGGGCATCTCGACCATGGCGGTGGGGATCCTGCCGACCTATCAGCAGGTCGGCATCCTGGCGCCGATCCTGCTCGTCATGTTGCGCCTCGTGCAGGGATTTGCCGTTGCCGGTGAAATCTCCGGCGCAAGCTCGATGATCCTTGAGCATGCGCCGTTCGGTCGACGCGGCTTCTATGCAAGCTTCGCCCTTCAGGGCGTACAGGCTGGACAAATTCTCGCAGCTGCGGTCTTCCTGCCGCTGGCGGCCTATATGCCGACCGACGCCTTCAACAGCTGGGGCTGGCGGATTCCCTTCCTGCTCAGCTTCTTCGTCATCGTCGCGGGCTACATCATTCGCCGCGAAGTCGACGAGACCCCCGCCTTTGCGCGCGAGGGCGAGCGGGGAGAAACGCCGCGGGCGCCCATCGTTCAGGCCATCAAGCTGAACTGGCCCGACATGCTCAGGGTCATCTGCATGGCGCTGATGAATGTCATTCCGGTTGTCGCGACCATCTTCGGCGCGGCCTACGCGGTGCAGCCGGCTTACGGCATCGGCTTTGCCAAGGACGTTTATCTGTGGATCCCGGTCCTCGGAAACATGCTGGCCGTGTTCGTCATTCCCTTTGTCGGCAATCTCTCGGACAAGGTCGGGCGCAAGCCTCCGATCGTCGTGGGCGCGTTGCTCTCCGGCTTGCTCGCCTTCGGCTATCTCTACGCCATCAGCATCAGGAACGTGCCGCTGGCGATCCTGCTGTCGCTCCTGATGTGGGGTGTCGTCTATCAGGGCTATAACGCGATCTTCCCGAGCTTCTATCCGGAGCTGTTTCCGACCCGCACACGGGTGTCGGCGATGGCGATCTCGCAGAACATCGGAACGACCATCACCGCGTTGCTTCCGGCCCTGTTCGCCGTCGTAGCGCCTCCCGGCTCGGCCAACATTCCCTTGACGGTGGGCGCGATCGCCTTCGGCATTACGGTGATCGCGGCGCTGGCGGCCGTCACGGCCCGGGAGACCTATCGGATCAGCATCGATGATCTCGGCAATCCCAAGGCCGTTCCGATCGCCCGAGCCGACTATGAGCGGCAGCGGGCGGAAGCGGCGAGTGGTGTGGCCGCAGTTCAGACCTGACGCGAACGCAAGGAAGCCGTGCCGCTGCGACAATTGATGTTTGCGGCGGCAGGGCTCCGCGCGCTATGTCAGGGCCTGATCGAACTTGGTGCGCGTGAGCGCGATCATCATGAGGTTGCAGGATGAACCCCGTCGTCGTTGCTGTCGCTATCACCGGCTCCGTTCCGCGCAAGAAGGACAATCCGGCGGTGCCGATTCTGCCGTCCGAACAGATCGAGTCGACGCAGGAGGCCTTCGAGGCCGGCGCCACGCTTGCCCACATCCACGTTCGCAACGATGACGAGACGCCGTCGTCCGATCCCGAACGTTTTGCGAAGGTAGCGGAAGGGATCAGGAAGCATTGTCCTGGCATGATCGTCCAGTTCTCGACCGGCGGGCGGGGCCGGGATCCCTCGGCGCGTGGATCGTCGCTCTATCTGAAGCCGGACATGGCCTCGCTATCCACGGGATCGGTGAACTTCCCGACGATCGTTTATGAGAATAGCGCCGCCCTGGTCGAGACCCTCGCCACCGGCATGCAGACGAATGGCATCCGGCCGGAGATCGAGATCTTCGATCTGTCTCATATCCATGGTGCCCGCCGCCTGATCGAAGCGGGGCTGATGGACTCACGTCCGCACGTGCAGTTCGTCATGGGCGTCAAGAACGCGATGCCAGCCGATGAGCATGTCCTCGACATCCTGCTGGCGGAGCTCAGGCGGCTGATTCCGAAAGCGACGTGGACCGCGGCCGGGATCGGACGTCACCAGGCCGAGGTCATGGGCTGGGCGCTGGCGCGGGGCGCCGACGCGGTTCGGACCGGGCTCGAGGACAATATCAGGATCGACAAGACACGCCTGGCCGCGAGCAATGCGGAGCTCGTGACCATCGCCTGCGAGGCTGTCACGCGTCACGGTCGCCGCGTTGCGACCGCCGCCGAGGCGCGATCCCTGCTGGGGATCGCGCGGTAGAGGGTACTGCCTCCTCCTGACATGCTCCGGGCTGCCTTCTGCCATTCGGCGGCTGGCGTTCCCGTGCGCTGAGTCTCCGGCTAAGAGAGGTGTCACAGGCGTGATCGGCGCCTGCCGGGCAGGCGACGGTTGGAATGCGGTTCTTGAAATCTGACAGCAGGCTCATCGAGGTCCTGCTGGTGCTCGCGATCACCCAACTTGTCGGATGGGGTACAATAGGTCTTCCCGCCATCGTCGGGCGCGATCTCGCTGCCGATCTCGGCATGAGCCTGCCGGCGGTGTTCGCGGGGACATCCGTTCTCTACGTCTCGATGGGGCTGTGCGCGCCGTGGCTCGCCAGATCGTTTGCGCGGCATGGCGCGCGGACGGTCATGATGGTCGGCACGGTCGTCACCGCACCGGGCTTCGTGCTGCTGTCCCTCGCGCGCGAGCCGATGCTCTATTTCGCCGCCTGGATCGTCCTCGGCGTCGCCGGCAGCGCCACACTCTCGACCGGCGCCTATATCATGCTGAACGAGATCGCCGGGCGACAGGCCAAGAACGCCATCGGGGCCTTGATGCTGGTGACGGGCCTGTCCAGCAGCATCTTCTGGCCGACGACGTCGTTCCTCAGCGGGCACCTCGGCTGGCGGGGGACGTGCCTGGTCTACGCGGCCATGCTGATCCTCGTGTCGCTTCCGCTCTATGCATTCGTGGCGCCGCGCCGGAGACTTGCGAAGGACGATGGCGGCACGCCGGCCCGGGCTGCCGATGTGCCTGCGATTCCGAGGAGCACGTTCGGCCTCGTCGTCGCCGCGATCACGCTCAACGCCTTCGTCAATTTCGGCATCAGCGCCATCATGATCGAGCTGTTGCGGGCGGAGGGGCTGGCGCCGGCGCAGGCACTCCTCTTCGGCTCGATGCTGGGCGTGATCCAGGTCAGCGCCCGCGGGCTCGATCTTCTCGGCGGCGGGCGATGGGACGGGATCACGACCGGGCTCGTCGCGGGCACGGCGCTGCCCGTCGCGATGCTGCTGCTGATGCTGAGCGAGGGCGCGACCTGGGCGGTCGCGGTCTTCATCCTGCTCTACGGCGCCGGCAGCGGCGCGATGGCGGTGGCGCGGGCCACCATCCCGCTCGTGTTCTACGACCAGGCCGAGTTCGCCAAGGCGATGTCGATGATCGCGCTGCCGCTCAATCTGGCGTCCGCGATCTCGCCGCCGCTCCTCGTTGGCCTGCTCACCGAATTCGGCAGCCGCGGCGCGCTCGGTCTCACCTTTGTCTGCTCCTGCGCGACGGTGCTGATCCTGATCCTGCTCGGCCGGCGGCGGCCGCGGGTGGTGGCGGCGGCCGTGTCCTGAGCCGACGAGGCAATATTCGCGGCGCGGAAAGTTGCGGACAGGAATTGGCGTGCTGCCGGAGCCGGGGATAGCCGTATGCCGCCAGTGCAGTGCTCAAGGCGCCAAAATAGTGTATCCGCTGGGGAGCGCGGCCGCTCAGAGCCGCCGCGCCAAAATTCAGTTCCCCGGAGGAAATCGACATGTCGGCCCTGCCGCTTTCAGGCATCAAGATCCTTGACCTCACGCGCGTGCTTGCCGGGCCTTTGTCGGCCCAGATGCTGGGCGATCTCGGCGCCGAGGTGATCAAGATCGAGCGGCCGGGCACCGGCGACGACGCGCGCGCCTTCGGCCCGCCCTACCTCAGCGATCCCGAAGGCAAGGCCAACAACAACAATTCCTTCTATCTCTGCGCCAACCGCAACAAGAAGTCGGTCACCGTCAACATCGCCAAGCCCGAGGGGCAGGCGATCATCCGCGAGCTTGCCAAGGACGTCGACGTCTTCATGGAGAACTACAAGGTCGGCGATCTCAAGCGCTACGGCCTGGACTACGAGACGATCAAGGCGATCAACCCCGGCATCATCTATTGCTCGGTGACCGGCTTCGGCCAGACCGGACCGTATGCGCCGCGCGCCGGCTATGACGCCATCCTGCAGGCGATGGGCGGCCTGATGAGCGTCACCGGTCATATCGACGGCGAGCCCGGCGAGGGCCCGATGAAGGTCGGCCCGTCGATCGTCGACTACATGACCGGCATGAACACCTCGATCGGGATTCTCTCGGCGCTCTATCACCGCGACGTCAATAACGGGCAGGGCCAGCACATCGACGTCTGCCTGTTCGACACCGTCATCGCATCGCTGTCGCACTGGCTGCAGATCTACCTCGTCAACGGCAAGACGCCGCCGCGACGCGGCACCTGGGGCAATGGCGGCATGCCGGCCGGCGTGTTCCGCTGCACCGACGGCGAGCTGATGCTGGTGGTCGGCAATGACGGCCAGTTCCGGAAAACCTGTGCCGTGCTCGGCGAGCCGGAGCTGGCGAGCGACCCGCGCTTCATCAAGAACAACGACCGCGTCGTGCACGGCAAGGAGATCATGGCGATCTTCGCCGGCCTGTTCCTGAAGCAGCCGGTGGCCCACTGGCTGGACAAGCTGGAAGAGGCCGGCGTGCCCTCGGGTCCGATCAACAATTTCGAGCAGGTGTTTTCCGATCCGCATGTCCAGTCGCGCGGCATGCGGGTGAAGACTGAGCACAAGTTCGAGCCGGAGCTCTCGCTGATCCGCAACGCGCTGACCCTGTCGGATACCCCCATCACCGAATATCGCGCGCCGCCGCTGCTCGGCGAGCACACGCAAGAGATCCTCGGCGGCAAGCTCGGCTATGATGCGGGCAAAATCGAGACGCTGAAGCAGCAGGGGATCATCTAACTCATCAGAAGCTCTTACCCTCTTCCCTCGTGGGAGAGGGTGGTTCGCAGCAAAGCGGCGGCCGCTGAGGACGCGCGCGCGATGCTAGGCCTTGCCTGAGGCTGGCGCGCCATCCCCAGATAGTCCCGGTCCGTAGTCTCACAGGCTTCCGTTCCGTGCGAGACTCTGTTTCGATCTCTCCACTAACGTCGGGAGGGAAATGGATGTCCTACACGATCGGGTTCCAGGCCAAGGACCAGAAGGCAATTCTGGCGACCGAGGCAGCAACCGCCAATCAGGCCGTCGCCATCGTTGCCGCACTGCGGCAGAGTGCCGAGGAGATCAAGTTCATCCGCTCGCCGCAGGAAGGCGAGATGGGCATCGAGATGCTGCTGCTGCTCGCCAAGGAAGAGGCCGAGGAGATGCCGCAGCGGGCCTGAACCCGTCGCGACAACCACACTTCGATTAAAAGCGAAGCATGCCGGCTGCAGGATAATGTAGTCAGGCGTCGGTCTCGCTTGAACCGAAGGTGGCTGCATGAAACGCGAAGCGCTCCGCGTCGAACCGATCTCGACCTTTCTCGACCGCCGCAACGCACCGGTCTCGCCGGTGACGCGCGCCGGCAACATGATCTTCGTCGCCGGCCTGCCGCCGTTCGACCCGGAGACGGGCGAGATTGCGCAAATGCCGATCGAGCGGCAGAGCGAGATCGTCATGGAGCAGATGAAGCTGTGCCTTCAGACGGCCGGCGCCTCGCTCGACAACGTCATGAAGTGCAACGTCTACTGCACCTCGACGAAACATTTCGCCGCGTTCAACGCCATCTATGCGCGCTATTTCCCGATCGATCCGCCGGCGCGGATCTTCGTCTGCACGCCGGAATGGTTCGGCCCCTTCGACGTCGAGATCGACTGCATCGCGATGATGTGAGGGACTATCGCGCCGCTACCCGCGCCGGCGCCTTCGTCTCGGCTTTTCCCGCCGTCAGCGCCATCGTCGCCACGCTGACCACGCGCGCGATCACGTCCTCGACGTCGTCGAGGTCGCATTTGCCTTCCGACAGCTTTGTCAGCCGCTCGCTTTCGCGGATGGTGTGGTGTGCCATGGCGAGCGCGAAGTTGAGGCCCCAATAGATATCGACGTCGCTGCGGTCAGGCAGGGCGCGGCGCATCGCGCCTGCGAATTTGCGCAAATGGTCGATCTCGCGGTTCTTGATGCGGCGGATCGGCGGCACGGATTCAATCGAGGCGCGGATCATGAAGCGCGCTGCGGTCGAGCGCTGGTTCTCAGGCCCGAGGCAGCCGCGCAGCGTCGGCCCGACCAGCGCGTGCAAGATCACCTCGATCGGCGCACGGCCGCCGCCTTGCTCTTCCGCCGCCTTCAATTCGCGCAGGCGCTCGCGGTTGGTGGCGATCGAGCGGGTGACGAATAATTCCGCGATCAGCTCATCCTTCGAGCCGAAATGATAGTTCACCGCGGCGAGGTTGACACCCGCCTCCGCGACGATGTCGCGCAGCGTCACGTCGCCGAAGCCGCGATCGGCATAGAGCCGTTCGGCGGCGGCGAGAATGGCAGATCTCGTGTGATCGCTGGCCATGGGAAGTCCCTGAGAGAGGGAGTTGCAATTCAAACAGTTGTATGAAACTATCGTTTGAAGGCCGGAGATGTCAATCGCAATCGGGACTCGTTCGCAACTTGCGAAGCCGGTTCCGAAGCGTCCGCAAGCTGAGCGCTTGCGGGTTGCGCGCAGCGGGAGGACGGTCCGGCGCAAAACAGGCTCGCGAAGCAAACAGGTTCGCAAAGAGAGACGAGGAGCGTCCCATGGATTTCGATCTGTCGCCCAAGCAGAAGGAATGGCTCGACCGCGTGCGGTCCTTCATGGCCAAGCACGTGCGCCCGGCGGTGCCGATCTATGATCAGCAGGATCATGCCGGCGAGCGCTGGAAGGTGATCCCCATCCTCGAGGACCTCAAGAAGAAGGCGAAGGCCGAAGGCCTCTGGAACATGTTCATGCCGCCCAGCGAGCATGAGGACGACGAATTCCGCGGCGCGGGATTGACCAATCTGGAATACGCGCTGCTGTCGGAAGAGATGGGCCGCATCACCTGGGCCTCGGAAGTGTTCAACTGTTCCGCGCCCGACACCGGCAACATGGAAGTGTTCATCCGCTACGGCTCCAAGGAGCAGAAGCGCAAATGGCTGCGTCCGCTGATGGACGGCGAGATCCGCTCCGCCTTCCTGATGACGGAACCGGCGGTGGCCTCGTCGGACGCGACCAACATCGAGACCCGCATCGAGAAGGATGGCGATCATTACGTCATCAATGGCCGCAAATGGTGGTCGTCCGGCGTCGGCGATCCCCGCTGCAAGATCGCGATCCTGATGGGCAAGACCGATTTCAAGGCAGCCAAGCATCAGCAGCAGTCGCAGATCCTGGTTCCGCTCGACACCCCCGGCATCAAGGTCGAGAAGATGCTGCCGGTGTTCGGCTTCGACGACGCCCCGCACGGCCACGCCCAGGTGCTGCTCGACAACGTCCGGGTGCCGAAGGAGAACATCCTGCTCGGCGAAGGCCGCGGCTTCGAGATCGCGCAGGGCCGTCTCGGCCCCGGCCGCATCCATCACTGCATGCGCACCATCGGCAAGGCCGAGGAGGCGCTGGAGAAGATGGTGAAGCGCCTGTCCTCGCGCAGCGCCTTCGGCAAGAAGATTGTCGAGCACTCTGTGTGGGAGCAGCGCATCGGCGATGCTCGCACCAACATCGAGATGACGCGCCTGCTCTGCCTCAAGGCCGCCGACATGATGGACAAGGTCGGCAACAAGACCGCGCAGGCCGAGATCGCCATGATCAAGGTCGCAGCCCCCAACATGGCGCTGAAGATCATCGACGAGGCGATCCAGGCCTTTGGCGGCGCCGGTGTCTCGGATGAGGCGGGGCTTGCCAAGGACTACGCCCACATCCGCACGCTCCGTCTCGCCGACGGTCCGGACGAGGTGCACAATCGCGCCATTGCCAGACTTGAGGTTCGGAAGTATGCAAATTCTCCCAATCATTGAGAGGGAGGGCCGGGAGGCGCTCCCGATCTGAAGAAACGACAGGGCATGATGCGGTGACCGCTTGACGCAAGTGCGTCAGCGGTTACCGATTAGGATCATGCTCGACCTGAAATGGTCAGGACTGAAGAGGGAGCGTCATCGTGGCTGACGGCGTCAGGAAAGACGAAGAGTTCTCGGGCACCAAGCCGGTCGAGGAGCGTCATCGCTTCGACGAGATGCGGCTCGAAGCCTGGATGCGCGACAACGTCGAAGGCTATGAGGGGCCGCTGGTCGTGCTCCAGTTCAAGGGTGGCCAGTCCAATCCGACCTACCGCCTGAACACGCCGAAGCGCTCCTATGTGATGCGCCGCAAGCCGTTCGGCAAATTGCTGCCCTCGGCGCACGCGGTCGATCGCGAATATCGCGTGATCGCAGCGCTCGGCAAGCAGGGTTTCCCGGTCGCGCACGCCTATGCGCTGTGCCAGGACGACAGCGTCATCGGTGCCGCCTTCTACATCATGTCGATGGAGGAGGGCCGGGTGTTCTGGGATCCGACGTTGCCGAGCCAGACGCCGGAGGATCGTCGAAAAATCTTCACCAGCAAGATCGAGACGCTGGCGAAACTCCACATGTACGACCCCACGGCGATCGGGCTCGGCGAGTTCGGCAAGCCCGGCAATTATTTCGCGCGGCAGATCGACCGCTGGACCAAGCAATATCGCGCGTCCGAGACGCAGCACATTCCCGAGTTCGAGAAGGTCGCCGAATGGCTGCCCAAGACCGTGCCGGAGCAGGCGCGCGTCTCGATCGTCCACGGCGACTATCGCCTCGACAACATGATTTTCCACGCGACGGAACCGCGCGTGCAGGCGGTGCTGGACTGGGAGCTGTCGACGCTCGGCGATCCCATGGCCGACTTCACCTATCTGTTGATGCAGTGGATCATGCCGGGCCTGCAGGGCGCCGACCTCAAGGCGCTCAACATCCCGAGCGTGGAAGAGGCCGCGCAGATCTATTGCAACGTCACCAAGATGACGGTGCCTGATCTCAACTGGTACTTCGCCTACAATCTGTTCCGTCTCGCCGGCATCACGCAAGGCATCGCCGGCCGCGTCCGCGACGGCACCGCCGCCAACGCCAAGGCCCTCGAATCCGCCAAGCGCACCGTGCCGCTGTCGCAGGCCTCATGGGAATACGCGCAGAAGGCGGGGGCGGTTTAGGAATGACGAAGGCGCGGCCGGTGTGGCCGCGCTTTTTTGTTTGTGGCGCGTCGCCGCCTCCAAACACGCGGTGTCATTGCCCGCGAAGGCGGGCAATCCAGTATTCCAGAGACGCTAGTGTTTGAACCGAGAAGCCGCGTTAATCCGCCCGGGAGATCCGTGCATGATCGACCACACTACCCTGATCACCTACATCCTCATCGTGCTTGGCTTCGTGTTCATTCCAGGTCCGGCGACGTTGCTTACGATGGCTCGGGCGGCAAGCTCGGGAACGAAGGTCGGCATCGCGACGGGAGCGGGGATCGCGGCCGGTGACTTGATCCACACCGCGATGGCGATCATTGGGCTGTCGGCGATCATCGCGACATCTGCGCTGATGTTCAGCATCGTCAAATATGCCGGCGCGGCGTTCCTCATCTATCTCGGCATTCGCGCCATGCTCGACAAGGCGCCGATCGAGTTGAACGGCGCCGCGCCCGCGATTGGCGCGGGCCGTGCCTTCCGGCAGGCCGTGCTCACCGAAGTGCTGAATCCCAAGACCGCGCTGTTCTTCCTGGCGTTCCTGCCCCAATTCGTGAAGCCGGAGCACGGCGCGGCGGCACTTCAGCTTGCCACTCTCGGTGTCGTCTTCGTGCTGCTCGGCCTGCTCAGCACCGTCGTGTTCGCAGTCGGCGCCGGCCGTCTCGGCAATCTTCTTCGCAGACATCCCACAGTGGTGAAGTGGCAAGGCAAGGTGGTCGGGACCATCTACTGCGCCGTCGGCGTACGGCTGGCCCTGCAGGAAAGATGAGGCGGCCCGCGACATCTCCCCGTGATCGCAGCCTGATGGTGGGCACGCTTCGCTTTGCCCACCCTACGGCACCTACGCCGTGGCTTTCGCACAATGCGCGATCAGTCTCTCCACAAACCCCGCACACTTCTCCAGCTCCGCCATCTCCACGAACTCATCCGGCGTGTGCGCCTGCGCGATCGAGCCCGGGCCGATCACCACCGAGGGGATGTCGGCTATGCTGGCAAACAAACTCGCTTCGGTGCCGAAGGCGACCTTGGCGTGGTCGTTGCGCCCGGCAAGGCTCTTGGCCAGCGTGACGATCGCGGCGTCGGCGGCGGTGTCGAGCGCGGGGTAGTCGAGGATCTCCTCGAAATCGATGCCGCACTCCGGATGCTGCTTCTTCATCGCCGGTTCAAGCTCGGCCTTCGCCCATGCGATGATCGCATCCGTCACCTCTCTGGACTCGGTGATGCCGATGCCGCGGCATTCGAAATCCACTGTGCAGGTATCGGGCACGATGTTCAGCGCCGCGCCGCCATGCACGATGCTGGTGAGCAGCGTCGAATGCGGAACGTCGTAGAGGCTGTCGGTGGCACGCACGGCTGCGAGCGCCACGGCGCGGCGGCGGATCTCGACGATCAGCTCGGCGGCATATTCGATCGCGTTGACGCCGTCGGGCGCGATCGAGGAGTGGCGTGCAAGCCCGCGAAAGGTCGCGCGCACGCCATGCTTGCCCTTGTGGCCGATGATGACCTTCATCTCGGTCGGCTCGCCGATGAAGGCGCCGAGCGGTATGATCCGTTTCTTCGCGACCTCGCCGAGCATCGGCCGTACGCCGACGCAGCCGATCTCCTCGTCATAGGAGATCGCCAGATGAATTGGCGTTGCGAGCTTTGCTTCCAGCATCTCCGGCACCATGGCGAGGCACACCGCGACAAATCCCTTCATGTCGGTGGTGCCGCGGCCGTAGAGCTTGCCGTCGCGCTCGATCAGCCTAAAGGGATCGTGGCTCCAGTCCTGGCCCACCACAGGCACGACGTCGGTATGGCCCGACAGCACCAGGCCCGGGCGGTCCTCGGGGCCGATCGTGACCCACAGCGAGGCCTTTTGCCCGGTCGTGTCGGTGATGCGCTCGCCCTTGACGCCGAGCGCGGCGAGGTAGCTCTCGATATGGGCAATCAGGGGCAGGTTGGTGCGGTCGCTGACGGTGTCGAAGGCGACGAGGTCGGCGAGGAGTTTGCGAATACGGTCGGGTCTTGAGCTTGGCATTGTCTCGTTCTGTCAATGGAGGCTGAGGTGCTTGCAGGAACCATACCAACGCGGTGCCTGATTGCGCAAATCAACAAAGACCCGTAGCCCGGATTGCGCTGCGCTCCATCCGGACTACAAGATGTCGCGTTGCCCGACGGGCAAAACACCCAATTGGTCGGTCAATCCGCGTTGCCAAAAATATTCCACTTTACCGAAATTCGGAAATGACGTATGTGTCGCGGCAACCCGGCCCAAGGAAGAGGGGCGTATCGCGATCGTCACGAACGCGGGCCGGGCGGCGGTGGACGCAGGTGACATCGGCGCGAAGAGCTTTCGCAGGGCAGGCAACTGTGAGCGAGGGTGTTGCGCACACGACCGGTGTGATCCGCGTACGGCAAAATCGTGTCGTCCTGGCGCCCGGGGTCTGTGCGCCAAGTCTTGCGGTGATGGGTGTCGTCCAACCGGACTCATCCGTCAGCCATCTGCAAGGCGACGGGGGCAATAGTGCATCGCTCCCCGGGGAGAGCACGACATAAACCGTAAAACCACTGCGCAGGGAAGGCCGGGATGTCCTGGCTACACCTGTATGCCACTGTGCAGACTTCTTACTACAACTTCGCACAGTGGACCTCGGGTGCCAGCGGGCTCCCGGTCTTCCCTGCGCCCTCTTTCAATTATGAGGGTGAAGAGATGAAGCAAAGCTCGGGCGAGATGAGCCGCGAGGATGCGAAGGTGTGTCCGCACGAAGGCGAATATCGAATGCTTCCGCAAGTATCATCCGAGACCGTCACCCTGAGGCGGCCGCTTCTTCAGCGGCCCTCGAAGGGCGACAGCCCGGCTGCATCTCGGCCGTTCATCCTTCGAGGCTCAGCTTGCGATGCGTGCGCACCACAAGCTTCGCGCCTCAGGATGACGGAGCTGATATCAGCGACGAGATTAAACCGGCTTGCCCGTATACGGCATCGACGCGGTGAGGCCGCCGTCGACCGGGAACGCCTGGCCGTTCACATACGAGGCTTCGTCGCTGGCCAGGAACAGGCCCATCGCCGCGAGTTCATGCGGTTGGCCGGGGCGCTTGAGCGGATTGAGCTGGCCGATCTTGTCCTGGGTGCCGCGCTCCTTGGCGCGGTCGAAGATCGGTTTTGTCATGCCGGTCTCGATCAGGCCCGGGCACACCGCGTTGATGCGCACGCCGGTGCCGGTGAGCGAATACGCGGTGGTCTGCACCAGGCTGATGACGCCGGCCTTGCTCGCGGCATAGGGATGCCCGCTGGCACCGGCCTTGAGGCCTGCGACGGACGCGGTCAGCACGATCGCGCCGGACTGCTGCTTCACCATGTGCGGCATCGCATGCTTCACCGCGAGGAACGGCCCGATCAGATTGACGCGCAACACCTCCTGCCAATGCTCCACGGTCTGCTCACCGAGCGGAACGAGGCCGCCGCTGACGCCGGCATTGGCCCAGATCACGTCGAGTCGCCCGTGGGTCTTCACCGCCTTGTCGATCACGGCGATGACATCCGTCTCGGAGCCCGCGTCCGCGATCATGGCTTCCGCGACGCCGCCGGCCTTCTTCACCTCGTCGACGGTCTCCTTCACCGCCTCGGTGCGATCGACCGCGATCAGCTTGGCGCCTTCCCGGGTGAACAGCAGCGCGGCGGCGCGACCGATGCCGCTGCCGGCGCCGGTGATGATGACGGATTTGCCTTGCAGGCGGCCCATGCGTTTCTCCCTGTGGTGCCCCGCGCGACGCTTGCCGCGCGACGGAATTTCAAACAAGATTTCAAACGGTAAAGTGTCTTGAGACACGTTCACACCTGACGTACAGCGACATCAAACGGGATGGAAGGGTTTCGATGGCAGGCGCAGACAAGCCCAATGTGGTCATGACACGGTGGTGGTGGGTCCGTCACGCGCCGGTGCGCAACGACGGCGGCAACATCTACGGGCAGAGCGATATCGCCTGCGACACCAGCGATACCTATGTGTTCGACGCTGTTGCCAAGGTGCTGCCACGCACGGCGGTCTGGTTTTCGAGCAATCTGATGCGCACGCACCAGACCGCGGAAGCGATCTGGGCGGCCGGCTTCCCAAGGCCTGAATCGATGAAATGGGAAGCGGACCTCGCCGAGCAAAACCTTGGCCGCTGGCAGGGCATGAACCGCGCCCAGTTCATCGCCAGCCGCCCCGTGGGAACGAGCTGGTTTGCCGACATCAACGAGCCCGCGCCCGGCGGCGAGAGCTTCATGGATCTCTACAACCGCACGCGTCGCACCATCGAGCGGATCAACGCTGAGGCGGGAGGCCAGGACATCATCGCGGTCGCCCATGGCGGCACCATCAAGGCGGCGCTGGGGCTCGCACTCGACGGCCAGCCGGAGCGGGGATTGTCGTTCGACATCGACAATTGCTCCGTGACGCGGCTGGATTATTTCGCAACTCCCGAGCGCAAGGTCTGGCGGCTGCCGATGGTGAACCAACAGCCGTGGATCGCGGATGCTGCGCATGCGGCGATGCATCAGCCGGCGGGACCGGAAGTCAAGAAGCTGGCCTGAGTGAGCTGTCATTCCGGGATGGTCCGAAGGACCAGACCCGGAATCTCGAGATCCCGGGTTCGATGCTTCGCATCGCCCCGGGATGACGTTGAATATCAAAGATCAATCTGGGAGAGAAACATGACCTTGTTCGACATGAAGGGGAAAGTCGCCGTCATCACCGGTTCGACGCGCGGCATCGGGCTTGCGATTGCCGAGCGCATGGCCGAGCACGGCGCCAAGGTCGTGATCTCATCGCGCAAGGCCGACGTCTGCGAGCAGGTGGCCAAGGGCATCGACGACAAGTTCGGCAAGGGCACTGCGGTCGCGGTCGCCGCCAACATCTCATCGAAAGAGAATCTGCAAAACCTCGTCGATGAGAGCAACCGCGCTTTCGGCAAGATCGACGTGCTGGTCTGCAACGCCGCCTCGAACCCGTATTACGGTCCGCTCGCCGGCATCTCCGACGATCAGTTCAGGAAGATCCTGGACAACAACATCGTCGCCAACAACTGGCTGATCTCGATGGTGGTGCCGCAGATGATCGAGCGCAAGGACGGCTCCATCATCATCGTCTCCTCGATCGGCGGGTTGAAAGGCTCGACCATCCTCGGCGCCTACGCCATCTCGAAGGCCGCCGACATGCAGCTCGCCCGCAACCTCGCCTGCGAATACGGCAAGGACAACATCCGCGTGAACTGCATCGCGCCCGGCCTGATCAAGACCGACTTCGCCAAGGCGCTGTGGGACAATCCGGAGAACCTGAAGGCCTCGACCGCGCGCTCGCCGCTCCTGCGCATCGGCATCCCCGACGAGATCGCGGGCGCCGCGGTGTTCCTGGGTTCCAAGGCCGGCGACTTCATGACCGGCCAGACCATGGTGATCGACGGCGGCGCGACGATCAGTTGAGGGCATTGCTCTCGTGTCCCGGACGCGCTGCAGCACGCAGTGCTGCTCCGCAGAGCCGGACCCAGAAGGCCAAGAGCGAGATCGTTGAGACGTGGGCCCCGGCTCTGCGAGGCACCGCTGTGCGCTGCGTCGCGTCCGGGGCACGAGAGCGTGGTCTCACTCCACCGCCGCGTAAACCAGATCCCGCACCAGCGTGCGCGTAAAATCGCGCTGGCCCGGGCCCTGGCTCATGAACACCGCGAACAGATCCTCCTTCGGATCGATCCAGAAGAACGTCCCTGCAATGCCGCTCCAGAAATATTGGCCGACGCTGCCGGGGAACGGCGCGATGCCGGCCTCGCGACGCACGGCGAAGCCGAGGCCGAAACCGTGGCCGGGCGAGAGCAGGGTGCCGTTGGTCTGAACCTGCGGCCCGAGGTGATCGGACGCCATCAGCTCCAGCGTCTTGCGGCCGATGATCCTGTTGCCTTCGAGCGTGCCGCCGTTGCGCAGCATCAGGCAGAAGCGGGCATAGTCCATCGTGGTCGAGACCAGGCCGCCGCCGCCGGACTCCATCACCGGCTGCTCGAGCATATTGAAGAGGGCGACCTTGTCGCCGGTCCAGGGATCGGCCGCGAACGGCTCGGCGAGCCTGCCCGCATTGGCCTCGGAGGTCGAGAAGCCGGTCTCGGCCATCTGCAGCGGGGCGAGCACGCGTTCGGTGAGGAAGGTGCCGAGCGACTTGCCGCTGACGACCTCGATGATGCGGCCGAGGATGTCGGTGGAGCGGCTGTAGTTGAATTCCGCGCCGGGCTGGCAGATCAGCGGGAAGCTCGCCACCAGGGTGGCGTGCTCGGCGTTGGTGATCTTGCGGCTACGGACGCGGGACTCCTGGTAGAGCTTGTGCACGGGGCCGTCGCCCTGGTGCTCGTAGGTGAGGCCCGAGGTGTGGCGAAGCAGGTCCTGCACGGTCATCGGCCGCGCCGGCGGCACCAGCTCCAGCTTGCCGTCCTTGACGATGCCGACCCGCTGGCTGGCAAATTCCGGGATGAACTTTGCGACGGCGTCGCTGAGCAGCAGGTGGCCGTCCTCGACCAGCGCCACGATAGCGACCGAGACGATCGGCTTGGTCATCGAGAAGATCCGGAAGATCGAGTCCCGCGCCATTGGAGTGGCGGCCGCCGGGCTCTGCCTGCCGAGCGCCTCGAACCAGCCGATCTGGCCGCCCCTCGCCACCAGCACGGTGACCCCGGGAACGGTTCCCTTGTCGATCTCGCGCTTGAAGGCGTCCGACATGGCCTGCAGGCGCAGCCGCGACAGCCCGAGCGTCTCTGGCCTTGCCTCGGGCAAGGGCGGGGTGGAGGCTGCGATCGTGGCCTGTGAGGCGGCTGGAGCGGTCGCTGTGGCGGTCATGGGCACTCCCAGTTTGTTTTTGATTATCGGCAACGGACTGTGGCTCAGAAACCCCGGTACAAACAAGCGAAACGGGCGCGGTTCACCCTTGCAAACCGGCCGTCGCCTGTGCTTGAAAGCGGCCCTGATCCTGGGGCGACCCGAGGTCTGTAGGAGTGTAGCTCAATTGGTAGAGCACCGGTCTCCAAAACCGGGGGTCGCAGGTTCGAGCCCTGCCACTCCTGCCAGTCAAATCAATCACTTAAGTCAGATGCTGGCAGGATAGGGACGAGGCGTCCCGCGGGCGAATCGCCACGCGTGGGCCCATCTCACCACGCGTGAGCCCATCCGCTTGATGTCCGGGGTTGGCAGGCCAGGCGGCGCCTAGCGCGCCGGGGACCGTTCCGCGTCGGTAGGAACCTGGCTGAGATCGACGTCCCGGATGGGAACGCGGCGCAGCAGCGAGACGATGGTGCCGCCGAGCTCGAAATAGGTGCGCAGCCGCAGCGCACGGGATGACCCCTTCAGCTCCGCGTTCAGGCTCACCGGCACCTGGACATAGGTGAGGCCGAGCTGGAGCAGCGAGATCAACGCGCAGATCTGATAGCCGTAGCCGTCGGCCTTGACCGCGATCTGGCGCAGCCATTTCACGGGGTAGACGATCATGCTGTGATAGTCGGACAGCCAGAAGCCGAACAGGCAGTTCAGGATGAACCGCAGCGAATGCGACTGCAGCGAGCGGTTGACGGAGCGGTCCGACTGGTTGTCGCGATAGGTGATGACGAGGTCGGCGGCGCCCGCCGCCTTGAACATCCGGGCAACGCCCTCGTTCTGAAAGGCGTGATCGCCGGGAATGAGCGTGATGGCATCGAATTTTGCGCGCGACAGGGCGTATTCGAAGCCGGCACCGACACCTCGCGGCTTGGCGTTATGTTGCACGATGATGCGCGGCTCGCCGGCCGCGAACTCGTCCATGATCGCGCCGGTGGCGTCGGTGCTGCCGTCGTCGATCAGGAAGATCTCGAAATCGTCGAGCAGCTCGCGGGCGAGCGGCAACACGCCGTCAATGGTGTCGGCGATCTTGTCCTGCTCGTTCAGTGCAGGGATGACGATCGTAAGCCGTTTTGCCGCCCTGGAAGGTGTCATCTCATGCCGCCTGTTGCCGGCCACTCTTTACTGGTGGAACCCCGGCGCAACTCTAGGTCATCTGGGCCGGGCGAACAATAAGGGGCCCGCAGATATGCCCTGCACAATCGGCACGAAACCGGCGGTGTGTGTGATCCCGGCAACTATTCGGAAAAATCATAGAGACTGGTATCGCCGATACCGAAGGCGCGGCGCAGCTGTCCGACGCGGCCTGCCATATTTCGACCCGCCGCCGTCGCCGCGAAGTGTGAATCCACCGGTTCGACAAGGCCGCCGTCGACCAGGTTCCCAATTCGTCCCTGGAACAGATCTGGAACCTGCCGTTCGGCGATCTCCGAAAGCGGAGCCTTCCGCTCGGGCCGGTCGACGATGCCGAGCAGAATCTCCAGGGAAACCGATTTGTACACTGCGCCAAAAGCGAACACGTAACCCATCACGCAAAAACCGAAAATCGACGCGGCGTCCCAGTACTGAAATTCCGGGATGACGAGGATTCCGAGCATCACGCCGAGACCATGGGTGAGGATCGCGGCGATCGCGAGCAGGGTCACGGCTCCAAGCGACCATCTGCGCGTGCGGGCCATGAGCTGCAAGGCAGGCGACAGCAGGGCGAAGGTGACGGCGGCGAGGAATCCGACAACGAAGGACATCGTGGCCTCTCACCCAAGGCCCGTCGACAGACGAACGAGTTTGACGAGACGCGCGACCGCCACCCCCTTGTCCGTCGGAGTCAGCCTGCCGTCTGCCGTGATCACCATCCCCGCGCCGACCAGGAGCTTCAGGCGGTTGTGCGTGAAGGCGCCGAGATCTCCGCCCTGCATGTAGGCTACGGCCCATTGCTCCAGGGTGAGGGGACGCCCGGCCTTAACGAGTGCCGTGAGCAGCGTCAGCGTAAAGCCCCAGGCGAGCAGGCTGAACAGGATGTAGAAGAACATCATCGCGGTCGCGAGCAGGAACAGTCCGCCAAGCACGTCGTCGAGATGGCGTTGACCGGGAAGCGCGAGACAGGCGATCGCGTAGAGGGCCAAGACGCTGACGCAGCCGAGCCGGAAGCGGCGGCCGGATCCGCCGGTGGCGGTGATGCGCGCGTAGCACAATAGCAGCAGCGGCAGCGCGACACTGAGACCAATCGCAGCGGCTTGCGCCGGGCCCGGGAGCATGTTCATTGCGGAAAATCGTCCCGGACGCCTCTCAGGCCCAGCCAGAGCGAAAGTCTATAAAAGGTCGCATTTTTCCGGTCAAGGGAGCCCATCATCCCGGCTTGCGGACGTCACGTGGCCGTGCGAATCCTGCCGGCGATGCCGTTCCTCCGTCCGAGATGTCCCCATTGCTGCGTGCGATAGTCGTCCTCCTCGTCGTGCTATTGGCTGCGCATGCGCCGATGCTCGTGAACGATGGTCTCTTCATGGACGACTGGCTGGTGCTCAAGCCCCGTCCCGACTATTTCATCAACATCGATTTCCTGCTGAACGGTGCCGGTCATCCGATCTTTTACAGCTACGACACGTTCGCGAACTGGACGGGCGCCCCGGTTGTCGTGATGGTCTCGCTGGCGATTGCTGGAATCATCTTCGGCGCAACATCGCTCGCGCTGACCGCAACGCGTCTCGGTTTGCTCGACCGCGCCGAGGCGGTCGGTTTCGCTCTGATCGTCTGGACCTATCCCGGCTATCAGCTTTGGGCGGGCAAGGCGAACGCGGTCTACGTCTTCAGCTTCGGATTGCTGTTCATCGGCGCATGGCTATTGACGCTGGCCTTCAGCGCCCGCGGCCTGCGGCGCGTGCTGCTTCGCGTGGCCTGTGTGCTCGTGTTCCTGCTGAGCTTCGCCCTCAACTCGACGATCGTGCTCTATGCCTTCGTGCTGCTTGGTCTCTTCGTTGCGATATGGCGGGGCGGGAAGCCGACGGACGGTTTCGTTCGCCGCACATGGCTCGCATCCTGGCGCTGTGCCCTGGGTTATCCGGAATTGATCCTGCTTCCTCTGATCTACTGGGGCACGCTCAATATCTGGTTCAAGCGGATCGGCGTGTACGCGCAGCACTATGATGCCCATTTCCCGACGCTCGGCGAGTTGGCGAAGGGATGGTTGGCATTCTTCATCACCGGCTACAGGGACGTCCTGGCCCACGCGTTGCGCGCGGCGATCGCCGTCCCTGGGCTCTTCGTTTTGGCGGCGGTGCTCGTCGGCATCGTCTTGCTGCTGCTGCGCGCCGACACGAAGCCGACCACGTCCAGACTCGCGATCGCCTTGCCACTCGTGCTCGCCGTGGTTTTGTTCCTCGCATTGTCGTCGCCCTATCTGATCGCCGGCCTGCGGCCGTCGTCGACGCATTTCTACGAGAGCCGCCATCTGCTGATGCTCGGCGTGCCCTCGGCGCTGGGGTTTCTCGCAATCAAGCGGCTGGCCGAACGTTGGACCAATCCCAGCATCGCCTTTGCAGCCATATTCGGATCGGGCCTGATCATGTCGATCGGCATGCTGTGGAGCGACTACGTCTTCATGCAGGCGCGAACGCTGAAGCAGGAGGCCCTGACGCGCAACCTTGCCAGCCGGGCCCAGCCAGCGGCGACGGTTTATGCGCTCGATGACGGCTTTTTCGACTACCCCTCACGGCATGTGCCGTTCGGCCTCGCCGAGGTCACCGGCATGCTGCGCCTTGCCTGGGGCAATCAGCCGTTCTTCGGATTTGCACTGCGCGCCGAGCGGCCCGACATCCTGCGGGGAATGGACGAGGCGCGGACGGCTCCGGGAAGCGCATTCCATCATTTCGATCCGACGGGGCCGCAGGCGACGATCTCGTTCCAGCCGGGCCCGGGAGCAGCACCGAACCAGACCTTGGTGCGGCAGTACTATGCGTGCCGGTTCCTGGCGCGCTGCGATGTTGCAGAGTTCCTGGCTCAACTTGCGCAAGTCACGATCAAGCTTGGGCCCATTGCGGGCATTCTGCCGCTCGAGGGCGCAAGCAAGGATGCCGCGCCTAGCCGCTAGAGCGCTGTTTCCAGACGGTCTCCGTAAGCGCGATGTCGGTCACTGAATCCGCGCCGGAGGCCAAGGGGACGCCTCGCGCGGCGACGTCGGAAACGAAGGCGTCCGCCTGGCGCCGAAATGCCCAGCTCTTTTCGCCCGTCAGCCGCGTGCTCTGACCATCGTAACCGACGATGACCTCCGCCTCTTGCTCGGCGAAAGGTGGCGGCAATTCCAGGGTCACTGCGCCGCGCTCGAAATAGATCGTCAGCCCCTCGCGCCAGCTGCCCTCGGAGCCGTTCACGAGATCCAGCGTGCAGGCGATGCCGCCGAAATCGAGCGTGATGCGCGCGGCTCCCGAAGTCTCGATTGCGCTTTCGGCGACCGTCGGCGACGATCCGAGCAGGTAGCGCGCCAGGTTGATGATATGGCTGAAGACGTTCAGAAAATTGTCGTAGCCGGGACGCATCGCGCGCGGCATCCAGTCGGGACCATCCGGCCAGAGTTCGATCCCGTCCGGTCGCGCTTCGCCGGTCATCACGAAATTGTCGTGCGACCGGCCCGTGTCGCCGCCGAAGCACCAGCCCTTGGCCCGGACGATGCGTCCGAGCGACTGGTCTTCGCGCAAGCGCGTCAGCACTTGAAGCGCCCGTACCACGCCGGCATCGTGACGCTTCATGTAGCCGATGCTGTAGACGAGGTTTTGCTGCCGCGCGGCTTCGACCAGCGAACTGGCCTGGGCCGACGTGTAGGCCATCGGCTTTTCGGACAGCACGTGCCGGCCGCTGTTCAACGCGTCCAGGACGATCGGTCCTGTGGCACGACGCTTCGTCACGACGACGACGGCGGACACAGCACTGTCCGCGAGGAGCTCCCGGTGCGTGCCGTAAACCCGGGGGATGCCGAATTTCTGCGCCGCGGCGGCAGCGAGGTCCGGCCGGAGATCGGCAATCGCGACGACGCGGCAGGCGGGGTTGGCAGCGAAATTGGCGAGGTGGCACATCTGGCCGACCATGCCCGTTCCGATGATGCCAATGCCTGGCTTCACTGGCTACGATCCCTTAGCGCTTCCGGACCACGAGGAAATGCGCCGGCTGTCCCCACGTGTTGATGAAGGCCGGATCCGACTGCGTGAGGGCGGCGACTGCGGACGCATCTCGGCGCCCGATCACGTCAAAGATGCGATGAAAGCTGTCGAGCGTCGCGATGATGGCTTCGATGTCGGCGGCATCGTCGGCGAGAATGTCGGTGGTCCGGATCGTCTCGCGCAGCGACGCGAGGCCCGCGACCACGCGCGGCAGGCTCGCGCCGAAGGGATCATCGATCATGCCATCGACGTCGAGCACAAGCGCCTCGATCGATGCCGAGATCGCCTGCACGGCATCGGCCTTGCCGACCAGATAGAGCTTTCGTCCGCCGAGGAAGCTCAGGCGGCTGCGGTCGAGATGGCGTCTGGCGCGATGCAGCTTCTCATCACCGGACAGGACTTTCTTGTGCCAGTAGATGTCGAGGCTGTCGCGGTAGGCCGGCCACGCCGAATGGACGTCGAACCCCTGTTGATGCGCCGCCGCGCACAAGCTGGCCGCGTCGAGGAAGTAGCGATGCCGGACGAACGGATTTTCCAGCACGTCCATCAGCCAGGATTCGAAGCTGCGGGTGTGCGGAATGCTGTCCCACTTCGCCTCGAACAGCAGCTTCGCGGTTTCGAGCGGGGCGCGACCGGTCAATGCCTTGCCGGCCGCATGGATCGCCTTGAGCGCGAGCTCGAAGAAGCCGCCATAGCGCTCGTAATAGGACACGACGGCATAACCGTCCGGATTGAGCAAGCGATGGAAGATGCCGAGCCATTTTTCGCTCGGCTGCACCGTGTAGATGAAGCCCTCGGCATCGATGATGTCGAAGCGGCGATCGCTGCTGAAGCCCTCGACGTCGGCGAGTGCGAGCTCGCGGAGACGTTGGGTCAGGCCGAAATGTGCAAAGTAGGCCTGGATCTTCGGGTGTGCATGCCGGTTCGGCTCGGCGAGCGTCATGTTCGCGCCCCAACCGGCAAACACCAGCGCGTTCTCGCCGGAATCGGGACCGAATTCGAGCACATCGGCATCGCGGAACAGCCGTGGCGGCAGCACCAGCTTGTCCGAAAACAGCTCGCGCCGCTGGCTGGCGTAGGCCTCGAGCTCGGTGGACGATTTGAAATTCCCGAACGTCGGCAGAACATCCTGACGTTCGTAATAGTTGAAGAGCTTGTCCTCAGCCATGCCGCGACCCTGCGGCCGCCTCGAGACGGTCGAGCTCGCTCCAGATGTCGTTCGGCGCGAAGATCGAAACGATCTGCAGCGGACGCTTCACGCTCTCGCGCAGCCGGCTGCTGACCTTGGCCTCGTTCTCCTCGTTTACAGCCAGGAGACAGACGAGCGGACCCGGCTTGCCGGCGAGATCCTCGGGCGAGCGGATCGGAATGCCGGTGCCGGGCAGGAACAGCCCCTGGCGCTCTTCCTGGTCGTCGACCGAGAGGTCGACGAGATCCGCCAGCTCGTGGGCGTTGGTGAAGGTGCAGGCGCGGCAGCCGGCGCCGTAGATGGCGATCTCGGCGCCGTTGGCGCGGGCCTTCGCGAGAATCGGGCGGAGACGTGCGCCATACTCTCTTGCGCGTTGGCCGAATTTCTCGCCGACGCCGGACGGCGCGGGCGGCGGCGTCACGGCGCCCTTGGCACGGCGGGCGGCGATCGCGAGGCTGCCGCCGCTGAAATTGTATTTCTTCACGGACACCGCCTCGAAGCCATGGCGCGCCAGCAGCGCGAGCAGGGTCGGCTCGGTGAAATAGCTGACGTGCTCTTCCCAGAGGACGGAGAGGTCGCCCACCGCTGACCCCGGGGCGAAATCCGGCACGTCGATGAACAGCAGACCGTCGTCGCTGAGCGCGATCTTGACGCAGTCGAAGAAGTTCTCGAAATCGACGATGTGCTCCAGCACCTGGCGCGATATGACGAGGTCGAACTTGCCGGACTGAGCGACAGCATCGTGGGCCATCTCCGGGCTGAGCATGTCGGCATAGACCTTGATGCCGCGCTCGCGGGCGATCTTGCCCGACACCGGATTGGGCTCGACGCCGACCATGATCTTGGTGCCGCGCTCGCGCAGCTTGTCCATGAACAGGCCGTCGTTGCATCCGATCTCGAAGACGGACTGGTGCTTGGAGAATTTCGCGATGGTGTCGAGCTCGTCCGCCTGATGCGGCTCCGGCTTCCAGCTGCTGAAATTGTAGTTGAACTGGCGGTACAGAATATCGGGATCGATCGGCTTGACGATCTGGGGCAGGCCGCAATCGCCGCAGGCCAGCACCTCGAACGGATATCGTTCATCCTGTTCGTTTCGGCTATGCCGAAGCCGATGCGCAATCGGCATCAGTCCGAGGTCGATGACCGGACGCAGGTTGGTCGAATGGCAAAGGCGGCAATGGTCGGTCACGGCTTTAACTCTTTGCAGGAGCAGGTCTGGAATCGGCGTTCCGAGCCATTACGGCCCGCGGCTGGCAGCCATTGTACGGCTATATAGGGCCACAGCGTGCACCTCAATTGATAAGTTGGGTTGCACACCGTCTGCGGGCATCGCAGAGGGGGCTCACGAGAATAGCGTCGGCTCACTTCCGGATCGAGTCTTGCCGGGATCGCCATGTGGCGAGTGCTGCGATACCATCCCAATATTCCTTGCTTCCTTCAGTCACGCGACTGCGGTTCCGCAGCTCGGTGATCGCTGCAACCTGCGCGTCGCTAATTTGGACGCCAAGACCCTTCCACGTCAGCAATATGTAATCGGCTCCGACGTGGAGCACGTCCAGATTGCGCTTTATGCTATCTGAATCAAACAGCGGGCTTTGCCCCTGCGCCCAAAAGTCCAACCTATCGCTCTCGATGTAAAAGGCATTCACATCGCGCCGGCGCAAAGCCGCAATGCTGACGGGGGTCGGTCCGAGCAGAACATCTCCATAATCCGGCAGAAACACCGGATGCAAAGTATCGATCACCCGACCGGATGGCAGGAGAGGGGATTCGGCGCAGGTAGGCAGAAAGCGCAAGGCGGAATTGACGGGCAGGATGCGCCAGCCGGGCGCGACGTGGCGCGAAACCTCCCCGCAGCGGCGCGGGTCTAGTTCGTCAAATGACGGCGAGGTGCCTACCAGGCCGATGCGACCGGTGACAAACGCCCAAGCGCCCTCCAGGCGCCCCCGAGTTATCTCGCCCTGCGACCTTGCAACAACCGTTGCAACGAGGGCCGCCAAACTGATTGCAACGATCGCCGAAGGCAGAGAGGCGAAGCGGTCTTGGAATTTGTGCCGCCGAAAGATGCAGGCGAGAGCCACTATCAGTGAAACGGCAATCAGCGGAGTCGCGACCGATCGAAAGGCCAGCATGCGCTCCAGACTTCCATGTGAAGTGAGGGTGATGAGAGAAATTATGGCGAGCAGAGATAGAGCAAGACCTGCGATGAAAGGGCCCGTGTCCCGGGGGCGCCGTACGTCGAGCAAAGCGGCGCATGCGACAATGAAGGCCGGGTACGTCCAAACGTTGCCCGCAAGGAAAAGGCTCGAAAACACTGCCCGGAAGCGTTCCGTAGCGGCCACGATGTCGCGCATCGAAAATCCCGCATACTTGATGCCTTGCGCGTTGTTTACGTAGACCATGAGATCCAAACTCGAGATCTGACGAAAGCGCTCCACGTTCATGAGTGGCATGAAAACGGCGATCGGATTGACCTCGGCGATGCCGAGATAGATCTGGTTGACCAGAAGGCTGAGAGCCGCCGTGACAATACCGATTGCAGCCACTCCGAGCGGCCGCACGATGCCGCGTGGGCCATGAGCAAACCAACCGGCTCCTGCCCCCGCCATCAAGAATGCTGCAGCGATGATTGCCGCCTGGGGAACCATGATCGCGATGGACATCACGGCCGGCACCAAGGCGCGGATGACCACACGGGCCTTTGTTGTGGCATAGAGCAGTCCAGCCCAACACACGAACAGGAGGAGGGCGCCCGTCTCGTAGTGAAAGCGTCCGGTTTCCACGCCGATGAAGCTCGACCACATTGCGATCAGCGCCGCGCAGCCCGGCAATATCCAGCCCGTCGTCAGCCGCGCCGCGATGCGATGGACCAACGCCGTGATTGACAGCAAATAAACGACGGAGAGGACTTGATGAGCCGTCGGACCACCGAAGCTCACAAGCAACATGTCGGCTCCGTGGCCGCGGCCGAGCAAAAACCAGAACAGCTTTGGTTGTTCGGGGTCAAGCCAGAGACTGTGCCGGTTCTGCAGGTCAGCGAGGAGCGGAAGATAAAGTTGTGGGATATCGCCGCGCGTCGCGTCGAGCACGATGCCCTTCACGAGCAGAAGTACAACAGCCGATAAACCGAGCAGCCCAACCAGCAGCCATTCGGCTGCCGTAGACGGTGTCCATCGGCCGCGGGGCGGCCGGGCCAAGTGCCAGGCGACGATGCCCGTCAGGAACGGGATGGTGATCCACGGGAAGAGCAATCCAGCCGTGCCGAGGCAAACGCCAATTAAAACGCACAGAGCAGCGCCACCGAAGAACTGCAGCACGAGCAGATCAGCCGCATCGAGGTCGTTGCCTTCGTCGAGCCGGTGAACGAGCAGAGTCCCCATTCCGACAAACGCAATAGCCACGTAGGGAGCGAGGACAGCGAGACACGAGCTGTTCCAGGCGACCAAGGGGCCGCCGCTGAAGTACTGGACCTCGGGAGGAACCTTGACCAGCAGGCCCAGCGCCGCGATGAGGAATGGAGCCGTCATCAAGCCGGCGCGCGCGCCGGCGTGCCAGCGTGTGTTGCTCCAAGACCAGCGTTTAGCGAAGCGCATCTGGAGTTTCCGCGAAGGATCGCTTTCCGTTGTCAAATCAGCGACACCTCAGCGGCATTTGGATAACTGATCGAGACGCTGGGGATCGGTGCGCTTGCCGTCTAATGACAGACGGTGCTTGACCACCTCAAATGGCTCCGCACCGTAAGCCTCCAGGTATATCTCTTTCGATCTCGCCCTTAGTGCCGAGATTCCGGCCTCAGCCTCCGGACTCAACGCCTCATCGCCATTCGTCCATGACAATAGCCAGTAGTCAGGCGTGTCGGCGCGAACGGAAAAACGTCTCGCCAACTCGTCTTTCTGAAAGAGGTCGGAGAACCCATTCAGCCAAAAATCGCAATTCTCCTTCTGGACATAAAAGAGATTCACTCCCAACTCGCGAAGCGCGGCCTCTGCCGTCTCGGCGGTCCCCAGCGCGATCTTTTTGAAATCGCGGGCGACATCGCTCTGATAGGTATGGATGATCTTGCCTCGTGTCAGGAGGGGCGAGAAATAGCAGGGCACCATCGCGCGATAGCCGTTGAGGGGCAGAATGCGCTCAGAGCCCGTCGATTGCTGCAACTCGTCGCAGCGTTGCCAGTTCAGGCTCACACGAGGCATTTGATTGAGGGGACGTCCTGTCACGAAACGGACGGCGCCGTCGCTCTTGAAGCTCTGCCAGGGAAACGAATACACCGTCGAAGCGCAAACGAACAAGAGCGCCAAAAACGCCAGACGCGGAGCGGTACGACCGCTGAACCAGGTAGGTGCCAACCGCCACACGATTGTCAGTCCCGCAAAAGCGATCGCGATGACCAAAACGGGGATCAGGGCGTGGACATGAATGGACAGTCTTATCAGGCTGGGAATTTTCAACGTTGCGTCGAGAAATCGGACGGTGACGAGGTAGGCGATGAGGATGAACGGTGCTGCTGCGTTGAGCGGCGGCCATGATTTTGAGTTGCTGGAACGATCGGGAAACAGCTTCGAGTCCAGGAAGGCGACAACGCAACATGTCATGGCGAGAAGGGCTGCGCTTCGAATAATCGCCTTGATCTGCCTGAACGCGACGAGCAGTCCTCCTTCAATGGAAAAGTCACTTACGCCGATCGATTGGGCCATCACGAAATAATCGAGAATATCGAGGCTGCCGAATTGCGAGAAACGGTCAACCGATACGACGTGCCGGAAGATTGAATAGGGATTGGTCGCCGGAATTCCCAGATAGAGATAGTTGACTCCAAAGGCGAGTATGCAGCCTCCCAATGCGCCCGACCCGAGCGCCACGCTCGTAGCGAATCCTTGCCAATCTCGTTGAAACGCTTTGGTGAGCACTCCCACGCCGGATGTTAGAAAGGCAAACGCTGCGTACAATGGATAGGAAGCGGCGAGAGCAACGCCGCAGAGGCCGGCGGAGAGCTTGTCCTGCCCTTTGGAAGGTCGAACAATGATCAGCAGAAAATAAAGCAGGAACGCAGCAGTTTGGAGGTGGTACTTTCCGAACTCCATGATCTGGGGGCCGGGGTCCGACGCGAGAGCGAGGATCGCAAAGCCGAGCGCAATCGAGGGCGCCGCGTCCTCCCACCGGCGCCCAAGCGTCCGCAAGGGTACCAGCGTGCGGGCGAGCTCGAAAATGACCGCGCCGATCCCGACGAAATAGAGAAACGAAATGATCTGGGCAACATGAGGCGGCAGGAACGTCGCCAGCAACAGATGCAGCCCGTTTCCGTGGCCGATCTCGAAGTCAGAGAAGATGGGATTGTCGGCCGCAAGCCAGATGCTGTGGTTTCTCGCAACCTCGGCAAGATACGGGGCATAGAGCTGCTGAACGTCGGTCGAAATGACGTCGGGTATGACGGCGCGATCGAGGAACACCGCTGCCAGAAGCCAAAGACCCAGCAGCGACATTGCGACCAGCGGCAAAGTTACGGCGAGCTTCCGCGGCTTCCGAAAGCTGCGGCTGTCCCACAGCAGAACCGCGATCGCAAACCCGAGAACGATTTGTGGGTACAGGATGGAAAGAGCGCCGAGTCCAAATCCCGTCAAGATGAGCGTGGCCGCGCCGACGAAGAACTCGTCGACGCGCTGAGTGGGTTCGTGCCTGATGAGCGAGAACGTCAGGCGGCCGGTCGCCATGATGAACCAGCCGAGATACGGCGTCAGGACGATCCAGGCGAGGACGTAAAATCGCGTTGTCCAGCCACCGTCAAATAGCAGCGTTCGATAAATGCCGTCGCGATTCAGGCACCAGATGGAAAGAGCGGCCGGCGCGAAAACGAGCACGCGCCACGACCATGTCTCGGCGAGACTGCGTAAGCGCACCTCGGCAGATGTCATCGCTTGGTCTTGTCCGGCGGTGCCCATGCTAGACCGGCGCTGCATCGGTTCGTTCGGCGATGGCCCGTGCCTCGTCAGGGCTGAAGCTGGTGCGCTCGGGCGCGATCAGCCATACCAGCCCGCCGAACAGGCCGACGATCAGGCCGCCAAGCCCCAGCAAAACCGATATTGCGAGCGCCTTGTCGGATGCGATTCCGGCAAGACCAAGCGCAGCGACCATCGCGCCTTCGCGCACGCCCCAGCCTCCGATCGAGATGGGGACCGCGGAAGACAAGATGACGAGCGGGACCAGCACGAAGGCGTCAAGTGCGGTGAGGGGCGCCTCCAGTCCGATCGCGAGGACATAGCAGGTCGCAACGGTGATCAGGTGGACGACAATGGCTGATACGATCAACATTGCCCGCCCTCCGGCCGCCAGCAACGGAGCCCTGACCAACATCGCGAATTGCACGATCCTGGCCGGCACGGCCGCGATCAAGCGTGGCGGCCACCGGTCCAGCGTCGCCAGGGCGATTGCGCCGAGGCATGCAGCCGCCAGAACGGTCACGATCGCGAAAAGGAGTGAGTTGTCGTGGACACGAGGCAGCAGGAACGGCATTCCCGCCAGGACGATGAGACCGAGCGCCAGCAGCGCCAGGAAGCGATCGGCCACGATGCTGCCGATCGTCTGCGACCATTGCACGCCATTCCGCCGCAGCATCCAGATCCGGACCGCGTCACCGCCCGCGGGCAGCACCTGATTGAAGAAGGTGCTGATGATGAGAATGCGCCAGCCGGCCAGCCATCCCAGGGGCACGCTCATGGCGCGCAGGATCAGGATCCAGCGGTGGCAGAGAACGAAGGTCTGGGCGAACAGCAGCAACACTGCAAGCGCGAGCATGTTCAAGTTGACGGCGAGAAGATCGGCTTTCAGGGACGACAAGTCCTGGCTGCGCAAGAGCAATACCAGGATCCCGATCGACACGGCGAACTTGACCAGGGTAACCAGTGCTTTTGCAGGCGGCTTCATCGTCTGGTTTCGTCCTCGATCATTCACGGCGGGATCGTCGAGCAGCGAGTGGGGTCGAAATTTACCGTCTTGCCAGATGCTCCACGGCGAGCGCACCAATCCGCGTGACGTAGTCGTGGACCTCGGCAGCGTCGCCGCCATCGGGGGCCCAGTCGGGAAATGCCGTGCGTGAGGGATCGAACGGGCCGGCGGTGGTTTCGTGGAACACCAGCCATTCTGAGGTGATCAGGATCGAGTGGAAGACCTTTTCGGGCATCCGGTAATAGCAGCGCTTGCCCTGGCCGTAGGGCGCCATCTCGAGCACGTCGCGAATGCGGCCGTCATCCTCGAAGATCACGACCTGCGCAGTGCCCTCGATCACGTGGAACGATTCAGGTTTGCCAAAATGCTTGTGGGGCCGGACATAGGCCTCGCGATGATGCACGATCAGCATCTCGTGCAGGCTGGACGCGGGATCGGGGTGCGTGCACAGCCGGCTGCGCAGACGCGGGTTGCCGGCGGCGAGGCGTTTCAGCTCCGCGATCGTGGCGTCGTCCGCCGTGACGATGGCGTCGTCCGAATAATACACTTCCGGATTCTGCGCACGCAGCGACGTCGGCCGGCGCAGGCCGGCTTCATTCGAAGAAGATGAACCCATGGTCGCCCCGATAGCCGCATTTGTCGTAGATCCACGCCCAGGTTTCCGGGCCGTGGAAGCTCAGGCAGGTGAGCTGCCAGTAGAGGAGGTTCGCCTTTTCGCGCTCGTTGCGGAACGATTCCACCATCAGATATTTCGAGGTGCCCCGCCCGACGCGCTCGATCTCCGACACCGCGCGGAATACGTCCTCGAGCGGAAGGTTGTGCAGCACGCCGAGCGACACCACGAGGTCGAAGCTGTGATCGGGGTAGGGGAGCTCGACGGCGCTGTCGACCTTCAGCAGCGGCCGCACCTCCTCCTTGGCGTTGGCGATGCCGTAGTCGGAGATGTCGATGCCGGCGATCCTGAGGTCGGGGACGAGCTGGCTGAATTCGTAGAGCAGGTAGCCCTTGCCGCAGCCGACGTCGAGCACGCTCATGCCGGGCTTGATTCCGTAGCGATCGATCAAGGTCTGGGCGAGCGGGCGCCAGCGTCCGTCATAACGATAGCCGCCATAGCCGTAGCGCCGGTCGCCATCCCAGTAGTCCTGTCCCCATTGCCGCGCGACGGTGGCGGATTCCGCCTTGTCGTGCTCGACCACGCGCTGAACGTAGTTCCGCCTGGTCGATGCGTGCATCGGTTGGAGCAGGTTGATCTCGCTCATGGGGCCCCACCGGTCCGCGGCATCGTCACAGGATGGTGGCGTATTTATTGACCAGCAGGATGTCCTCGACGGCCTGGATGTCCTTCTGCGACGACAGCGTGATCTCCTCGACGGCGGCGTGGAGGTCGCAGCCCTCGCGCAGCACGCGGTCGTAGATCTCCCGTCGCCGTGCCTCGTCGGGCGGCAGCATGAAGATGCTGTAGAGGATCAGGCCATTCAGGCGGGGCAACTCGTCCAGGATGTCCTCGAGCACCATGTAGCTGCCGGGCATGATGTGCTCGACGGCGCTGAGCAGAAATTGCAGGTTCTTGCGCCGCGCGTAGTCGCGGATCACGATGTTCTGGACGTGCTGCGGGGTGCGGCTGCCGTTCAGCGGCCGCGCGCCGATATAGCCGCGATGGCCGGCTCGCTCAGCCATGGAAGCCTCCCGGCAGCTTGTATTGCATGCCGACCCGCGTCGCCGGGCGCAGCAGGATCGGCTCGAAGAACTCGCCGAAGCGCTTATCCGCGTAGGGCGACATGATGCTCTTGAAGCGGCAGTTCATGCTCCAGCGCGTGCCGGGCTCCTCGTTGACGCGATTGCCGTGCATCAGGGTCTGGTTGAACAGCATCACGTGACCGTAGGGGATCTCGATGAAGGTCGCGTGCGGCTTGATCGTCTTGTACAGCTCCTCGGCGCTGCGCAGGCTTGCCATCCGGTCCTGCATGTCGCCGTTCAGCGACGGCGGCAGCAGATACATCGCCTTGGTGTGGTGGACGTCCACCAGCGGCACCCACACCACGACCTCGAACGGCGAGTCGCCCGACCAGACATCGGAATGGGTGGCGAGCAGCGAGGAATCGTCGCCGGGCATCTGGATGCTGAGATTGACGCGGCGCTGCATGCAGAGCTCGTTGCCGACGATGGTCTCGATCGTCGAGCGCGCCAGGCGGAAATAGGTCGGCCGAAACCACGCCTCGGCGTTGAGGCCGTTGAAGACGTGCAGCCGCAGGCCGTTGAGATCGTCCACGCTCACCCGGGTGTGGATGCTGTCCAGCATCGCATAGGGATCGTTGCTGTGCGGCAGCTTGAGATAGTCCGCCGCAAGCTCCGCGGCGCGCCGCTGGATGCGGTCGAGGCCTGCGCGGTCGTCGGCCGGCGTGGTGACGAAGCCGTTGTCGATGAAGCGCTGCGCCAGCGCCTGCTCATCGGCCTGAAGGAAGTCCGTATCCGTCATGCAAAATACTCCCGGGCGGTCGCGCAGATATAGCTGATATCGGCGGCCGACAGGAACTGGTTGATGGGAAGCGTGAGGATCTGGTCCGCCTGCCGCTCGGTCACCGGGAACGCGCCGCGGCCTTGACCCAGATGCGCCGCCGCCGGCTGCAAATGGATCGGGACCGGATAATGGATCGCGGTCTCGATGCCCTTGTCGGCCAGATATTTCTGGAAGTCGTTGCGGCGGTCGGTCTGCACCACGAAGGTGTGGAAGGTGTTGAACTCGATGTTGCGGCAGGGCGGAATGAACAGAGGGAGCCCGGCGAGCTCGGCGCGGTATTGCGCGGCGTTGCGCCGCCGGCGCTCGATCACCGAGGGCAGGTGACGCAGGCGAATGCGCAGCACCTCGGCCTGGAGCGTGTCGAGCCGGGACACGATGCCCCACTCCTGGACGTCACTGCGGTTGATGAGGCCGTGATTGCGCAGCCGGCGGATTCTTGCGGCGAGCTCGGCGTCGGCAGTGACGAGGAAGCCGGCATCGCCTGCGGCGTTGAGATTCTTCAGCGGATGGGCGGAGAAGCAGCCGAATGTGCCGACGGTGCCGCTCATCCGGCCGTCATAGGTCGAGCCGACGGCCTGGGCGCTGTCCTCGATCACGGCGAGCGCATGCTTTTCCGCGATCGCCATCAGCGGGGTCATGTCGGCCATGCGCCCGGTCAGGTGCACCGGCATGATCGCCTTGGTGCGCGGCGTGACGGCCGCCTCGACTGCGGCGGGATCGATGTTCTGGTCCGGCAGCACGTCCGCAAAGACAGGCGTGGCGCCGACCGCGACGATCGCTGCGGTCGATGCCACGAACGAATTCGGCGGGGTGATCACCTCCTCGCCGGGGCCGATGTCGAGCGCCCGCAAGGCGAGGATCAGCGCGTCGGTGCCGGAATTCAGCGTCACGACATGGGGCGAGCCGAGATAGGCGGACAATTCCTCCTCGAGCTTTCCAACCGCTGCGCCCCCGATGAAGTCGCTGCGCTGGAACACGCCCTCGACCGCCTGCATGATCTCGGCGCGCTCTTCCTCGAACTGGGCGGGAAGATTGACGTAACCGATGCGCCGGCGGCCGGTGTCAGCGTCCATGGCAGAACTTCCTGACGGTCTCGATGACGCGGTCCTGCTGCGCGCGCGTCAGATGCTGGTCGACGGGGAAGCTGATGACTTCCTTGGCGTGGCGATCGGTGACTGGGAAGGTGCCGGGCGCGTAGCCGAGATGCTTGAGGCCTTCCTGCTGATACAGCGGGATCGGATAGTGGATCTTGGCCTCGATGCCGTTGTCCAGGCAGTATTGGTAGAGCTCGTCGCGGCGCTCGGCGAACACCATGTAGAGATGGTAGACGTGCTTCACGTTGGGCCGGCGCGGCGGGACGCGCAGGCCGGGCAGGCCGGCAAGGCCCGCGTCGTAATAGGCCGCGTTCTCGATCCGGCGCCGCGTGATCTCGCTGGTCTGGCCGATCAGCCAGTTGCCGACGACGGCCTGCAAGGAATCGAGCCGCGAATTGCAGCCGAGGATCGCGATCTCGTCGCGGTTCTTCATGCCGTGGTTGCGGATCAGGCGGAGCTTCTCGTTCATGCCGTCGTCATTGGTGACGACGACGCCGGCATCGCCCCAGACGTTGAGGTTCTTGAGCGGATGCAGGGAGAAACCGGCGGCGATGCCGTGGGTGCCGGAGCGCTTTCCCGCAAATTCCGAGAGGATGCCCTGGCAGGCGTCCTCGACGACGGGGAGATTGTGGCGCTGCGCGATCGCCATCAGCTTGCCCATGTCGGTGACCTCGCCGGTCAGCTGAACCGGCATGATCGCCTTGGTCTTCTTGGTAATGGCGGCTTCGACCTGGTCGACGTTCATGCAGAAGGAATCGTCGCAGTCGACCAGCACCGGGGTGGCGCCGGTTTCCGCGATCGCGCCGACGGTGGCGATGAAGGTGTTGGCGGCGGTGATGACCTCGTCGCCATGGCCGATGCCGAGGGCCTTGAGCGGCAGCTTGAGCGCGTCGGTGCCGGATCCGACGCCGATGGCGTGGCGCACGCCGATCAGTTCGGCAAAGCGTTTCTCGAATTCGGCAACGGGCTTGCCAAGGGTGAAGTCACCGGTCGCAACCAGCCGGCCGATCTCGGCCAGGATCGGAGCGGGGTCGGAGAATTGCTCGAGCAGATAGGAATATCGAACGTCGTACATGTGACCCGTCAGGTGGAATGAAGTTGAGGGAAGGATGTGCGCGACGCCGCGAGCGCATGCTCGATCGAGGTCGCGATGGCATTGGGCGCGAGGCCGTGCTTCTTCAGCAGCGAGTCCTGCGAGCCGTAATTGTGCATGAAGCGGTCCGGCAGCGACAGCCGCAGCATCGCGGGCAGGCCGGAGCCGAGCTTGTCGATCAGCGTCTCCGCGACGGCGCTGCCGAGGCCGCCGGAAGGCACGTGCTCCTCCAGCGTTGCCACGAGCTTGATGCCGCGGATCGCCTGCAGCAGCGCTTCGGTGTCGAGCGGCTTCACCGTATGCATGTGCAGGATGCCGGCGCGAACGCCTTGCGCGGCCAGCAGGTCGGCTGCGGCGATGGCGCGCTGGAGCATGATGCCGGTGGTCACCATGAGGACGTCGCCCGGGGGGCGCATCAGGATGGCCTTGCCGATCTCAAAGCCGTGCTCGGCCTTCGAGACGACGGCGTCTCCGCCCTTGCCGAGCCGGATGTAGATCGGTCCGGTCCAGTCGAGCGTCTTGTCCATCATGCGCGCGGCCTCGTCGGCGTCGCACGGGCAGACCACCGTCATGTTCGGCAGCGCCCGCATGATGGCGATGTCCTCGATCGCCTGGTGGGTCGGACCGAGCGGTGCGTAGACCAGCCCGCCGCCATTGGCGATCAGCCGTACCGGCAGATTGTGCAGGCAGAGATCGACGGCCACCTGCTCGTAGCAGCGGCGGGTGAGGAATGTCGCGATGGTGTTGACGTAGGGCACGAAGCCCTCCATCGCCAGGCCAGCGGACATGCCGATGATGTGCGCTTCCGAAATGCCCTCGATCAGATGGCGCTTGGGAAACTCCTTGCTCATCGCACGCAGCGTGCCGGCGCCGGGATCGGAGCCGATGTAAAGCACACGCTCGTCGCGCGCGGCGAGCTTGTGGACCATGTTCATCGCGGTGTTGCGCATGGGGAGCCGATCAAAAATCGCCGACTGCGACGCGGATGGCGTCGAGCTCGCTGTCGGACAGCTTGTTCTTGTGATGCCAATCGGCGTTGGATTCCGCAGCCGGCAGACCCTTGCCCTTGACGGTATGGCAGATGATCGCGGTGGGCTTGCCCGGCACGGCCGGGACCTGCTTCAGGACGGTGCGCAGGGCGCCGACGTCGTGGCCGTTGAGCTCCTGCACGGCAAAGCCGAAGCTGCGCCATTTGTCCGCGAGCGGCTCCAGCGGCAGCACGTAGTCGGTGGGGCCGTAGCTCTGAAGCTTGTTGTAGTCGATCATCGCAACGAGGTTGTCGAGCCCGTGCTTGGCCGCGCCCATCGCGGCTTCCCACACCGATCCCTCGTTGATCTCGCCGTCGCCGAGCAGCACGAAGGTCCGGTAATTGCGCTCGCGCATGCGGGCGGCGAGCGCAAGGCCGACGCCGATCGACAGACCGTGTCCGAGCGCGCCGGTCGACGCCTCGACACCCGGCACCATGCCGTATTCGGGATGTCCGCCCAAGATACTGTCGGAGCCGCAAAAGCCGTCGAGCTCCGACAGCGGGAAGAAGCCGCGATCGGCGAGCAGCGCGTAGAGCGCCAGGCACCCGTGCCCCTTGCTGAGGATGGCGCGGTCGCGTTCCGGATCGCGCGGGTTGTTCGGATCGATCCGCAGGATGTCGTCGTAGAGCACGCGGACCATTTCGATCAGCGACAGGGCCGGACCGACATGGCCGCGTCCCGCGGAGCGAACAGAACCAAGGACCAGGCGGCGCAAATAGAGACTGCGCTCGTCCAGCGTGCAGGTGAGGGCGGCTTCAGCGTGGGGTGAGATCTGGATCACGTTGGCAAATCGTTTGATGAAGCCGGCGGGCTTTGTCGAGCTGACCGGCAAGGCGGACCGTCAGATCGCCACCTTGCGCAGCCAAGGCGCGCCGGGAGCGGCTTTCGGGCAAATAGGCATTCAGGACAATCAGGCACCAGATCGCCCCGAACACAGGATACAGTACGTCACGGCGGATCGCAAACGCGTCATCCCTAGCCGCGAAGGCTTGCGTGAGGCGTTCGATTAGGCGATTCGCGCTTGTTGCGGGCAGATCGCTGCCGGGGTGGATCGCGGTATCGGACAGCAGTTTGACCGGATCGTCCCAGCCGAAATATTCGAAGTCGATGAAGCGCAGGCGGCCGTCTTCGCCGCGCAGCGCGTTGTGCAGTCCGAAGTCGGACGGGCTCAATGCGCGATGCGGGGGCAAGAGGTCCGCGGCGGGATCCCGCCCCAGTTCCGCATAGCGCTGGCGGAGCCGCTGAATGGCGGTGGCAGTGCTGGGAACCAGGCTGCCGTCGATGAACGTACGCAGCTCGGGGTGTTCCTGCGACTCGCGCGTCAACCCGTCGAGGCGCTGCTCGTACTGGGCGATGGCTTCCTCGGGCGAAAAGATGCTGGCCGACGCGTTCCGCAAGGTCTGCGCACCTTCGGCGTCGCGGAGCTTCTGCAATTCGATCAGGAAATCGGCCAGCTGGTCGGCATCGTCGTCCTGGGGACGCAGCACCGCCGCGTCACCGTCGAACCATTGATACAGCGCGCAGAACGCATCGGCGTCCTTTGCGATCGGCCGTGGCGTTGATGCAATGCCGTGGCGCGACAGGAACGTGAGCGCGTCATATTCCTGGCCCAGCCGATCGCGCCCGTCCGACGGATAATGCTTGAGAGCGAGGGGCGGTCCCTCCGCCATCTCCAGCCGAAACACCCTGTTGTTGCCGCCGGACCGCGCCGGCTGGGCTGCCGCGACCCGGGCCCCGGCCAGGCGGCTGCCGATCGAGATCGCATCCGCTGCGCTGATGTCGGGCTCGCTCATGCCGCAAACACCTCGTCGCGGATGCCGGCCCATGTCGCGATCGGCTTGCAATGTTCGGGGTGCGGGGACTGCGAACGCGTGAACAGGATCGATCGCGTGTCCTTCGGGAAATGCGGCTGCTCGAAGACCTCGACGAGATCGTCGATGAAGATGTCCAGCTCCAGGCTCGCGAGCCTGTCGACCTTGGCCGCCATCGTGTCCTCGAAATAAACATCGCCGCTGGCCACCGCCGCTTCCACAGCGTCGATGAGGCCGGCGCCACGCAGCCAGCCGCGTGCGGCCTCGCGCAGGTCGGTATGGTCGGGGTCCTGATGACCGAAGCGGGTCTTGTGGCTGACGATGTACACCTTGGCGCCGGCCTGTCTGCACGCCGCAAGGAATTCCCGCACGCCCGGATAGATTTCGGCGCCGCCAATGCCCTTGCCGTAGACGAAGCCTTGCAGGCCTTGCCAGGCGAGCTCGCCACCCGTGCGGGACCGCAAGAGATCCCGCACATCGTTCTTCAGCCCCTCCCAGCCCTCCGGCACCAGGTCGCGCTGACGCGCCGCGGCGGCAAAGACCTTGTCGTAGCAGATGATCGTGTTGTCGAAATCGATGCCGATCCGCACGCCGCTCACTTCAGGCTGATGTTCTGCATCATCTTGATGTTGAAATACCGGGGATCGTTGAGCGAGTTCGGCAGGCGGCCGGACCTGAAGGCGTCCACGAGGCCGGACACGGCCTGCTCGATCGTGTGCGTCGGTGCAAATCCGAGTTCGCGGCGGATCTTCTCGGAGGAGACGTGGTAGGAGCGCAGATCGTCGGTCGGCTCGACGGCCACGTCGACGTTGTTTCCGACCACCGATTTGACGATGTCGGCGATCTTCATCAGCGAGTGGTTCTCGTAGCCGATATTGTAGGTCTTGCCGTCGATCTTCGCGTCATCCTGCTGCAGCAGGAACAGATAGGCCGCCGACATGTCCTCGATGTGCAGGTTGGGCCGCTTCTGCGTTCCGCCGAACACGCGAATGCGGCCGGTGTTGACCGCGAGGTTGGTCAAGATGTTGACGACGACATCGAGCCGCTGCCGCGGTGCGTAGCCGCAGACGGTGGCGGGACGAACCGTGCAGGTGACGAAGCCGGACGCAGCCTCTTCGGCGAGGTCGGTCTCGCACATCGCCTTGAACTTGGAGTAGTCCGTGAGCGGCTCGCAGGACAGTTCCTCGGTCACCTCGGCCTCGTCCTTGATGCCATAGACGCTCGACGAGGAGGCGTAGATGAAGCGCTTGATGCCGGCCTTCTTCGCGGCGCGCACCATTGGACGGAAGCAATCGTAGTTGATGGACTTGCCGAGCCCCGGATCGAGCTCGAACGAGGGGTCGTTGGAGATGCAGGCGAGGTGGATCACCGCATTGTTGCCACGCAGGGCCTCGTTGATCGCGGCCTCATCGCGGATGTCGCCCTTGATCAGGCGAAGGTTCGGATTGTTGCGAACCGCGTCGAAGACGGATTCGCCATACATGAACAGGTCGAGCACCGTGACCTTGTGGCCCGCTGCCAGCAACTGGGGAACCAGCACGCTGCCGACATAGCCGGCGCCACCGGTGACCATCACGTTCCATTTCTGATCAATCACTGTCGTTCTCCAGATTTCCCGCTCGCGTTACTTCAACAGCGCGGTGACGAATTTGACCAGCGGCGCCTTTTCGACCGAGTTGCGGTGACCGACGATGCCGACCTTGATCGCGCCCGCCGCGTTGCCGATGAAGGCGACGTCCTCGATATTGCCGCCGGCCGCCACCAGCGGCGCCGTGATCGTCAGGAAGGCATCGCCGGCACCGACCGTGTCGACGACGGTTTTGGTGAAAGCGGGCACGCGCGCGACGCCGGTCTTCGACGAGAAGGGGTAGCAGCCGAAGGAGCCGTGCGTGATGATCATGTTGTCGCAATCGATCTTGCCGTGCAGGCGATTCTCGATCACCGACGCGATGTCGCTGAACTTGTCGGTCGCGGCCAGCCGCGCTTCCGGCGCGTCGATGCAGACGTAGTCGGCCCGCGGATATTTCGTGATCAGATTGTAGCCGTGGTTTCCGCTGTTGCTCTGGGCGTTGACCGCCAGGAACTTGGAGTTCGCGATGAGCGTGTCGATGGTGCTGGACGCGATCATGCCGTGACCGAAATCGGTGACGATCACCACGTCCCCGCCACGAACGCGCTCGGCGGTGATTCGGTCGATCTCCTTGCGCTCGGCCTCGTCGAGCGGCGTGTCGTCCATGGTGTAGACTTCGAAGAGCTTGTGCAGATAGCCCATCTCAACGTACCGCAATTTGCGGGTCGTCGGTCGACCCTGAATGCGGATCGGCGTCAGCGTGACATTCGGGCGGACATGCGCGCGAATGAACTCCTCGGGGTAGTCGTTGCCGCCCAGCGTCGTGACGATCTCCACCGACTTGCAGAAGCTCGCCACGTGATTGGCCGCGGCAATGACGCCGCCGGCAAATTGCTCGCCATTCTTGAGCAGAGTGGCGACGATGTTCTCCTTCGAAGCCTTCCCGAGCGCCGTGACGTACTGGTATTCGTCGATGATGGTATCGCCGACCAGCACGACGTGCATGTCCTGGATCTTGTCGATCAGCTTCAGCAGGCGTTCGGCGCCGCCGCCTTCGCGTACCTTCTGGAGGTAGTCGCGCAGGGGGGGATCGTAGATGTCGAAATAGCGGTTCAGCAGCGACGACGAGCTGAAGGTGACGTCGCGCGTGAAGACGATCCGTCCGCCATGACGTTCGACAGCCTCGCGCTCGGTAGCGATCTTGCCGGTGACGTCATCCTCGGGGTTTTCGTAGTCCGAGCCCTTCACGTAGATGTCAGGGCGCACGGCATCGAGGACCGGCTCGGCGCTGGAGGTCCGGTTGATGCCGACCCAGTCGACCGTGCCGAGCGCGGCCAGCATCTCGGCGCGCATGTTTTCCGGAAAGATCGGCCGTCCCGGGCCCTTGTTGACGAAACGGTCGGCGGTGGTGGTCACGATGACCACGTCGGCCTCGTTGCGCGCCGCCAGGATGTGCCGGACGTGGCCGAGATGCACCAGATCGAACACGCCGTGGCAGAGCGCGACGGTCTGGCCCTTGGCCTGCGCGGCGCGCGCAATCTCGCCCAGCTCCTCGATCGTCCTGATCTTGTCGTGCGGTGCCGGATGGCCGGTCGGCTTGTCTGTCGCAGCATTACCCATGTGGATTACCCAAAGCGCCGGCAGGTCTCAGATGGCCGGACTGAAATGATCGACTCGCAGCAACGATATCCGGCGAGCCTGTTCAAGAGCTTGCCTTCTGCGGCGAGCCGTCGCCGTCACCGAGATATTTGAACCAGTCCTTGGTGGCGTCGGCGATCTTGTCGACCGTCCACAAAGGCGCGTCCTTGTACTGATCCATCGACTTCAGCATCGTCGCGACGCCGTCCTCGAATTTCACCTTCGGCGTCCAGTTCAGGACCCGCTTGATCTCAGTGATGTCGGCGTAGGTGCAATCGGGCTCGCCCGGTCGCTTGGGAATGTGGACCTTGTCGCCGCCGAGAAGCTCGACCAGCCGGTTGACGCTGTAAGTGTTGTCAGAGCCGACATTGAATATCTCGTGCGAGATATCGGAGCGCGCAGCGGTCACGAAGGCGTCCGCGACGTCGCTGACGAAGGTAAAATCGCGCGTCTGCTCGCCGTCGCCGACCACAGTGAAGGGCTTTCCGGCAAGCTTCTGCGCCATGAAGACGCCGAACACCGCACCATAGGTGCCCGTGGTGCGATGGCGCGGCCCGTACACGTTGAACAGGCGCAGCGCGACCGCAGGCAGCTTGTAGACCTGGCACCAGTGCATGACGCACTGCTCGCCGAGATTCTTGGTAAGCGCGTAGGGATACATCGGCCGGATCTCGGCGCTCTCCGGCGTCGGATAGACGTCGGGAATGCCGTAACAGGACGACGAGGCGGCGTAGACGAAGCGCTTGGCGCCCGCGTGCCGCGCCGCTTCAAGAACGTTGACCGTGCCGTCGACATTGGCGCGATGATACGGGATCGGCGACTCGATCGAGGGAACGATGTCGGCCAGCGCCGCGAGATGGAAGACCCAGTCGATACCGTGGAAATACGGCTTGATCGACTCGAGGTCGGTGACGTCGGCCCGCACGACCTTCAACTGGCCCGAACCGGCGCGTGCGGCCAGATTTTCGGGGCGTCCGATGACGAAATTATCGAGCGCGATGACCTCATGGCCGTCGTCGAGGAGACGATCGACGAGGTGACTTCCAATGAAACCGGCGCCGCCAGTAACGATGCATTTCATGAGGAACATCCGTGACGCGAATGCCCAGCGAAACAGGCCCGCCAATGTTGAGTGAAACCCGAAAGCCGACTACCAGCCGCTCGCCGACTTTGCAAGTATTATACCTTTGCAATCCTTGGTAATAGCCGGTATCACCCGGTCATGTTGCAATCGAGCCGCCAGCCCATGCCCGCCGTGTCCGTCGATCCCGATCACAAGGCTTTCCTCGACGATTACGTGGAGCGTCTTCATCGCGCGACGGCGGTCGACGACGGCGTTTTTGCCGCAATCTCCGCCACCCGCGCGACCTGGTTGCGCGCGCGCGAGCAGGGCGGCCGCGTCATCTTCATCGGTAATGGCGGCTCGGCCGGCATCGCTTCGCATCTGGCGATCGATCTGGCGAAGAACGCATCGGTGCCTGCGCTCTGCTTCAGCGACGCGAGCATGATGTCGTGCCTCGCCAACGATTACGGGTTCGAGGACTGGATCGCGCACGCCGTGCGGCTGAGCGCGCGCGCCGGCGACTGCCTCGTCGCGATCAGCTCGTCGGGGCGCTCGAAGAACATCCTCAACGCGGTTGCGCAGGCGCGGACGATGAAGCTCGACGTGATCACGCTGTCGGGCATGAATGCGGACAATCCGCTGCGCAATCTCGGCGACGTCAATTTCTTCGTCGATAGCCGCAGCTACAACATTGTCGAGACCACGCACCAGTTCTGGATGATGGCCGCGATCGACCTCGTGATCGGTCGCGCGGAATATCCGGCATCCTGAGGCGGGCATCCGATGCAGTCGCGGTTCAAACAGGCGGCCCTGTTTTCGGTAAAGCTGCTGCTGTCGATTGCCGTGCTGGTCTACATCGCGCGCGGTCTCGATCTGCAGCGGTTGCGCAGCCATCTCGTCTCGGTCGATCCTTTGCTGTTCGTCCTGGCGCTGACGTTGATTTTCTTCCAGACCTTCGTGCTCAACGGCCGGTGGGAGCTGATCATGCGCGCGCTCGGCGTGTCGCTGGACTGGCTCGCGGGCTGGCGGATCCTCATGATCAGCCTCTGGTTCAACCAAGTGTTGCCGTCCTCGGTCGGCGGTGATGCGGTGCGGATGTGGCTGCTTCGCCAGCGCGGCGTGCAGTGGCCGGAGGCGGTCAAGGGCGTTGCAGCCGACCGTTTCACGGCATTGATCGGGCTGATCGCGCTGATGGTGGCCGGATTGCCGTTCCTGTTGTCTCGCGTGTCCGATCAGGCCGCGATTCTGGCTATCGGCGGGCTGACGCTGGCCGGCGTCGCCGGCACCGTGGTTCTGTTGACGCTCGACCGTCTGCCCAAGCGCCTCATCGCCCATCCGGCAATCGCAAGCTTCGTCCGGTTCGGAGCGCTGGTCAGGTTTCTCCTGCTGCAGTCCGAGCGACGTGCTTTGCTGTTCGGGTCGGCGCTGCTCATCCATCTCGTGACCGCGGCGGCCTGCTTCGCCCTGGCGCGCGGTGTCGGAGCACAGCTCTCGGTGGTGGACGCCGGCATCCTGATTCCGCCCGTGGTGCTGTTGACGGCGGTCCCGATCTCGATCAGCGGCTGGGGTGTTCGCGAGGGGGCAATGGTCGCCTGCCTCGGTCTGGCGGGTGTTCCTTCCGAGGAAGCGCTGTCGGTTTCGCTGCTGCTGGGCGCCATCAGCGTGATCATCGGGCTCGTCGGCGGCGCGATCTGGCTGGCAAGTCCGGAGCGCGGATCGTATTCAGCGGACAAGGCCGCCAAGGCGGCGGAGGAAGCCCCCGGCTACGACGGGCTGGGCAAGGAAGTCTCGAGCCACCCATGACCCGTTTGAGCCCGTTGCTGGCGGTCTGGTCTTCACGGGGTGGGATTGCCTCACCCGATCGCGTATCTCATTTTTCGGTTCCACGATGAAAAACCTGTTCTACGTCCGCCACACCTGCCGCCTCTGTCATTCGGACAAGCAGGAGCTCGTCGTCCCGATGGCAGGCATGCCGATCGGCACGCCGAACTTCCAGGTCCCGGACGCCAGCGTCGACGATCCGGTGTTCCGTGCCGCGGTGCCGATGGCGCTGCATCTGTGCAGGGATTGCGGCCATCTCCAGATTCTCCATGTCGGTAATCCCGAGATTCAGTACCGCAACTACGTTTACACCACTTCGCTCTCGCTCGGCCTGCGCGAGCACTTCGCGGGCTATGCCAACGACGTCGTCAGCCGCTTCGGCGTCGCGCCGGGCTCGCTGGTCGTCGAGCTCGGCAGCAACGACGGATCGCTGCTCGGCTTCTTCAAAGAGCGCGGCATGCGGGTGCTGGGTGTCGATCCCGCTGTCGATATCGCGAAGCGCGCGACCGAGGCGGGGATCGAGACCATCGGCGATTTCTTCACCGATGCCATCGGTCACCGCATCCTGCAGAGCCACGGTGCGGCGAGCGTCGTGATCGCCAACAACATGATCGCCAATGTCGACAATCTCGATCCACTGGTGATCGGGGTTCGCGACGTGCTTGCGCCGGACGGATTGTTCGTCTTCGAAACGCAATACGGCGTCGACGTCACCGAGAAGAACCTGCTCGACACCGTCTATCACGAGCATCTGTCGTATTTTAACATCAAGCCGCTGATCCGTTTCTTTGCCCGGCTCGGCATGGAGCTGATCGACGTCCAGCACATCTGGACCAAGGGTGGCTCGATCCGCGTGACCGTGCAGCGCGCCGGTGGCGCCAAGAAGCCGTCGGCTGAGGTCGCGCGCTTCGTCGCCGAGGAAGAACGGCTGGGCGTCGATCAGCCGGCCTATTATGCGCCCTATGTGAAGCGGATCGCCGCGATCCGCGACGAGCTGGTCGCGATGGCTGATGCCGCTCATGCGCGCGGGCAGCTCGTTGCCGGCTACGGCGTCTCGGTCGGCACCACGACGCTGCTGCCGCAGTTCGGTCTGGAGAACAAGATCGACTTCCTGGTCGACGACGATCCCAAGAAGGGGAACGTGATGGCCGGCCCGGGTTACGATATCCCGATCCTGCCGCCTGCCGCCCTTTACGAGCGCAAGCCGGCGTTCGTCGTCGTCTTCGCCTGGCGCTACGTCGACCCGATCCGGGCCAAGCACGCCCGCTACTTCGCCGAAGGCGGAAAGTTCGTGGTGCCGCTGCCGGGCATTTCCATGGTCGAGCGGGCCGACTGACCCGCGCAATAGGGCCGAGGCGGTCGCTCCGGGGGAGCGTCTGGGAGGAACCGGACGGGCGCTGCGATTGCGCCCTGAAGGGTGGGTGGATAAGCCTTTGATCCGGCTGGGCTCTACTCTAGCGCCCGGGAAGGTCGGCTGGTCCAGTCGGGCCCTCTATATCTTGACCTTTGGTCCTATCCGCAGTAGATACCCCGCACTCGCAGCCGGCCCGTTAGACGCGGATCTCCGGCGCGGCTTTGAAATCCCCGAACAATCGAGCCCGGTTTCCGGCTCATCCTTCGAGACAGAGGGCTGGGCCAACGGCGGCTGTTCGGATCCCTGAAATTCATTCGCGTCTGTCGACGGACGTTGGACATCAAAACGATGGCAGTCAGCCCGTTCAAGTTCTTGCAGGAAGTGCGCTCGGAGACCGCCAAGGTCACTTGGCCGACCCGCCGCGAGACCACGATCACCACCATCATGGTGTTCGTCATGGTCGCCGTGGCCTCGATCTTCTTCTTCGCCGCCGACCAGATCATCCGTGTCCTCATCACTTACCTTCTGGGCATTCACTGATGGCAACCGCAACCGCTCAACTGTCCGACAAGCGCTGGTACATCGTCCACGCCTACTCGAACTTCGAGAAGAAGGTCGCCGAATCGATCCGCGAGCAGGCCAAGCAGCGCGGGCTCGAGGAGCTGTTCGAGCTGGTGCTGGTTCCGACCGAGAAGGTCACCGAAGTGCGCCGCGGCCGCAAGATCGACGCCGAGCGCAAGTTCTTCCCCGGCTACGTGCTGGTGAAGATGAAGCTGACCGACGAAGCGTTTCACCTGATCAAGAACACGCCGAAGGTCACGGGCTTCCTCGGCGCCGAAAACAAGCCGATGCCGATCTCGGAATCCGAGGCCATGCGCATCCTGCACCAGGTGCAGGAAGGCGTGGAACGGCCGAAGGCGTCGGTGTCGTTCGAGATCGGCGAGAACGTGCGCGTGGCCGATGGCCCGTTCGCCTCGTTCTCGGGTGTCGTCGAGGAAATCGACGAGGCGCGCTCGCGCGTGAAGGTCGCTGTGTCGATCTTCGGCCGTGCCACGCCGGTCGAATTGGAATTCGGTCAGGTCGAGAAGGTCTGACCGGGTAGCGCGTGAAGCCGAAAAGCTTCGCGCAAAGAGAGGCCGTGGGAGGGAGAGGGCGGTTGCCAGCCGCATCCGACCCAGACCACGAACCTGAAACCGCTGGCAGCCAGCCGGCACAACAGGAGTGATACATGGCAAAGAAAGTGACCGGATACCTGAAGCTTCAGGTCCCGGCCGGTGCGGCGAATCCTTCGCCCCCGATCGGTCCCGCGCTCGGTCAGCGCGGTCTCAACATCATGGAGTTCTGCAAGGCGTTCAACGCGCAGACCCAGAAGGAAGAGAAGAACACCCCGATTCCCGTCGTGATCACGATCTACGCCGATCGTTCGTTCACGTTCGAGATGAAGACACCCCCGATGTCCTTCTTCCTCAAGCAGGCCGCCAAGATCCAGTCCGGCTCGAAGGCGCCGGGCCGTGACAAGGCCGGCAAGGTGACCAAGGCGCAGGTGCGCGAGATCGCCGAGAAGAAGATGAAGGATCTCAATTGCGATTCCATCGAGTCGGCCATGAAGATGGTCGAGGGCTCTGCCCGTTCGATGGGCCTGGAAGTGGCGGGGTAATTGGTCATGGCAATCGGAAAGCGTTTGAACAAAGCCCGCGAAGGTGTTGACCGCGAAAAGCTTTATCCGCTCGCGGACGCCATCAAGATGGTCAAGGAACGCGCGAAAGCGAAGTTCGACGAGACCATCGAGGTCGCGATCAATCTCGGCGTCGATCCGCGTCACGCCGACCAGATGGTCCGTGGCGTCGTGACCCTGCCGAACGGCACTGGCCGTACGCTCCGCGTAGGCGTGTTTGCCCGCGGCGCCAAGGCCGATGAGGCCAAGGCTGCAGGTGCTGACGTCGTCGGCGCCGAAGACCTGGTCGAGAAGGTTCAGAATGGCTCGATCGATTTCGACCGCTGTATCGCCACCCCCGACATGATGCCGCTGGTCGGCCGTCTGGGTAAGGTGCTGGGCCCGCGCGGCCTGATGCCGAACCCGAAGATCGGCACCGTGACCATGGACGTCACCGGTGCGGTGAAGGGTGCCAAGGGCGGCTCGGTCGAGTTCCGCGTCGAGAAGGCCGGCATCCTGCAGGCCGGCGTCGGCAAGGCCTCGTTCTCCGAGGAGAAGCTGGTCGAGAACATCAAGGCTCTCGCCGATGCTGTCTCGAAGGCGAAGCCGGCTGGTTCCAAGGGCACCTACATCCAGCGCGTTGCGGTGTCCTCGACGATGGGCCCGGGCGTGAAGGTCGAGCCGGGCACCATTCTCGGCTAAGTCTGGAAATTGCATGAGGCGAGGGGCGGAATTGGGCAACCGATTCCGCCCTTCGTCGTTTGTGGCAGGGCTCACCGGAAACGAGAACAATGGCTGACAAGGTCCTGATCTATTCACGCTTTCCCAAGACGATGATGGCGCGTTTTGCCGAGCGGTTCGAATTGCTCGACACCGGTGGCAAGCCCGCTAGCGAGGTGTTTTCGGCGGAGGAGCTTAGCGGCATCCGCGCGATGCTGACCGCGGGCGGCTCGCCGCTCGGCGCGGAGGCGATGGACTTGTTTCCGAAGCTCGGCGCGATCGTTTGCTACGGCACCGGCTATGACGGTGTCGACCTGAAGGCGGCAGCGAGCCGCGATATCGCGGTCGGTCACAGTCCCGGCGCCAATGCGGCTTCGGTCGCCGACATCGCGGTGACCCTGATGCTGGCGACGATCCGCCGGATCCTCGTCGCCGACCAATATGTCCGCAGCGGCGACTGGGCGGCGTCGAAGCAATCACCGATGATGCGCCCGCAGGCCGGCATGCCCGGCCGCCGTATCGGCGTCTACGGCATGGGCGAGATCGGCCGCAAGATCGCAGGCCGCTGCGCCGCCTTCGAGAGCGAGGTCGGCTATTTCAGCCGCAGCAATTACGATCTGCCCTACCAATATTTCCCGACGCTGGAGGCCCTGGCTGACTGGTGCAGCGTGCTGATGATCGCGGTCCGGGCAGGGGCCGAGACTCAGCATGTCGTCAATGCCGATATCCTCAAGCGCCTCGGGGAGCACGGCTACGTCGTCAACATCTCCCGCGGCTCTGTCATCGATGAGAAGGCGCTCGTGGCGGCCCTGACCGACAAGACCATCGCCGGCGCCGGCCTCGACGTCTTCGAGAAGGAACCGCACGCCCCCGACGCCCTGACCGCGCTCCCGAACGTGGTCTTCGCCCCCCACATTGGCGGCCATACCCTCGAATCGCACGTCGCCATGCAGAACTGCGTGCTCGCGAACCTGACGGCGTTTTTCGAGGGCAAGCCGCTGCCTCATGCGGTCAAATCGGTCTGAATCGGTCCTTATCGACCCGGATCAAGCGCCCAGGGCAACAGATTGGAACTGGTGTGAATTTTGCTCTTGGCAAGCAGGCTCTGAGCGGTTAAAGAACCGCTTCCGGACGTGCCGGCCTCGGCTGGCGCGTTCGTGCACGTATTCCGAAAACCCGACAAGACAGGAGATCATTCCTTTTCAGGACGTCCGTGAGGATTTGCCCGAAAAGGAAGGAAAACCCGTCGGTTGGTGGAGTGCGGGCAGAGGTCGGACGGTTCGCCGGCTGACCTTGTCCTGTCCAAGACTGCAGGCGCTCGCGGGAAGTTTCGACTTCTCAACGGCTTAATCGCATGGCCTGCATAGACGGGTGAAGACCGGATTTCACTTCGCATCCAGCTTTAAGGGCTGGTTTGCGGAACGGGTCTGGTTCGGACCTCGACACGCCGTGGGCTCTCACGAGCTCCCGGAGGGCAGGCTTTGAATCGTCGTCTCGCCCGGCGCGTGTCCGATGGGTATTGACCCGGAGGTTCAGGTTTTGGGTGGGACGATGGGTGCAACCCGGCGGTCCCGCTTTTCGCGATGACCGCCAACCGGAAAGAGCTTGCTGTGGAACGAGCGGCAAAAAAGGAAGCGGTCGAACAGCTCAACGGGGTCTTCAAGACCACGAGCGTCGCGGTCGTTGCTCAATATTCCGGCCTGACCGTTGCCCAGATGCAGAAGCTGCGCATGCAGATGAAGCAGGCTGGCGCTTCGGTGAAGGTCTCGAAGAACCGTCTCGCCAAAATTGCTCTTGAAGGCACTGACGTCATTGCCATCGGCCCCATGCTGAAGGGACCGACTGTGATCGCCACTTCGAACGATCCGGTAGCGGCGCCAAAGGTCGCCGTCGAATTCGCCAAGGCGAACGAAAAGTTCGTCATCGTTGGCGGCTCGATGGGAAAGACCGTCCTGAATGTCGACGGTGTGAAGGCTCTCGCCTCGCTGCCGTCGCTTGATGAACTGCGCGCCAAGATCGTCGGCCTGCTTGTGGCCCCGGCGACCAAGATCGCTCAGCTCGCCAATGCGCCCGCGGGCAAGCTCGCGCGCGTCATCCAGGCTCATGCCTCAAAGGGCGAAGCGGCCTGACGCCCTTCGCAAAACTCAAACCCGAACCAGACTTACACGTAAGGAAACTGAACAATGGCTGACTTGCAGAAGATCGTTGACGACCTCTCGAGCCTCACCGTGCTCGAAGCTGCTGAACTCGCGAAGCTCCTCGAAGAGAAGTGGGGCGTTTCGGCTGCCGCGGCTGTCGCCGTGGCCGGCCCGGCTGGTGGTGGCGCTGCCGCCGCTCCGGCGGAAGAGAAGACCGAGTTCACGGTCGTTCTCGCCAGCGCCGGCGACAAGAAGATCGAGGTCATCAAGGAAGTCCGCGCCATCACCGGCCTGGGCCTGAAGGAAGCAAAGGACCTCGTCGAGGGCGCGCCGAAGCCTGTCAAGGAAGGCGTGAACAAGGACGAAGCCGAGAAGATCAAGGCCCAGCTCGAGAAGGCTGGCGCGAAGGTCGAGCTCAAGTAAGCACCGCTTACTGGCGAGGTCTCGGGCGAGCGTAAGCAGGCCCGAGATCCTGGCTTGCCCCTCAAAAAGGGGTGGGCCTGATGCAAAAGGCGTGCGACGGAACGTCCCGACGCAGGCCGAACACGAAAAAGTGTGGGGATTTGAGGGTTCGCCCCTCGAATCTCCACTATTGTCGCCCCATATCGGTTCGGCAGCACGAAAGCGCGGTGGGCAGGGATACCGGATTCTCTGTAAGCCGTTGGGAGAGCAGGCTATTTCGGGCTTTTGCAGTCCGTGAAGAGGATGGTTGTGACGGGCGGGCGCGCACCAGCGCCCCGCGCGTCGTTTTGCGTTTTGAAGGTCTGAAGAACAGATTCAGGACATTCCGGCCTGAACTTGAGTCTCCGGCCCCCAAAGCGGGTTCGAAAAATTCAACCCGGGGAGCGGTGGCAGCCGCGTTCCGGAGGGCGCGCCCAGAGCGGGCGACGAAAATGAGAGGCCACGATGGCGCAGCAGACATTCACCGGTCGCAAACGCGTTCGCAAGTTCTTCGGACACATCAAGGAAGTCGCCGAGATGCCGAACCTCATCGAGGTTCAGAAGGCGTCCTATGACCAGTTCCTGATGGTCGATGAACCCCAGGGTGGCCGTCTCGACGAGGGTCTGCAGGCGGTATTCCGCTCGGTGTTTCCGATCTCCGATTTCTCGGGCACCTCGATGCTGGAATTCGTCCGTTACGAGTTCGAGCAGCCGAAATACGACGTCGACGAGTGCCGCCAGCGCGGCATGACCTTCGCGGCTCCCCTCAAGGTGACGCTGCGCCTCATCGTGTTCGATATCGACGAGGAAACCGGCGCGAAGTCGGTGAAGGACATCAAGGAGCAGGACGTCTACATGGGCGATATCCCGCTCATGACGATGAACGGCACCTTCATCGTCAATGGCACCGAGCGCGTCATCGTCTCGCAGATGCACCGCTCGCCCGGCGTGTTCTTCGATCACGACAAGGGCAAGACCCATTCCTCGGGCAAGCTGCTGTTCGCTGCCCGCGTCATCCCGTATCGCGGTTCCTGGCTCGACATCGAGTTCGACGCCAAGGACATCGTCTATGCGCGTATCGACCGTCGCCGCAAGATTCCGGTGACGTCGCTGATGTTCGCCCTCGGCCTCGACGGCGAGGCGATCCTGTCCACGTTCTACAAGAAGATCCTCTACAAGCGGACCAAGGAAGGCTGGCGCGTTCCGTTCGACGCCAACCGTTTCCGCGGCTACTCGACCGTCAACGACCTGATCGACGCCGATACCGGCAAGGTCGTGCTCGAGGCCGGCAAGAAGCTCACCGTCCGTGCCGCCCGCCAGCTCCAGGAAAAGGGGCTGAAGGCGCTGCGTTTGGCTGATGAGGAGCTGGTCGGCAATTACATCGCCGAGGACCTCGTCAACCCGAAGACGGGCGAGATCCACGCCGAAGCCGGCGAGGAAATCACCGACAAGTCGATGAAGGTGCTCAACGAGCACGGCTACAAGGAGCTGCCGCTCCTCGACATCGACCACGTCAATATCGGCCCCTACATCCGCAACACGCTCTCGGCCGACAAGAACATGACGCGTGAAGACGCGCTGTTCGACATCTACCGCGTGATGCGTCCGGGCGAGCCGCCGACACTGGATTCGGCGCAGGCCATGTTCCAGTCGCTGTTCTTCGATGCCGAGCGCTACGACCTCTCCGCGGTCGGCCGCGTCAAGATGAACATGCGCCTCGACCTCGATGCGCCCGACACCCAACGCACGCTGCGCAAGGAAGACATCCTCTCCGTCATCAAGACGCTGGTGGACCTGCGCGACGGCAAGGGCGAGATCGACGACATCGACCATCTCGGCAACCGCCGTGTGCGCTCGGTCGGCGAGCTCATGGAGAACCAGTACCGCATCGGCCTCCTGCGCATGGAGCGCGCGATCAAGGAGCGCATGTCCTCGGTCGACATCGACACGGTCATGCCGCAGGACCTGATCAACGCGAAGCCGGCGGCTGCCGCCGTGCGCGAGTTCTTCGGCTCCTCGCAGCTCTCGCAGTTCATGGACCAGACCAATCCGCTCAGCGAGATCACCCACAAGCGCCGTCTCTCGGCGCTTGGACCGGGCGGTCTGACCCGCGAGCGCGCGGGCTTCGAGGTGCGCGACGTGCATCCGACGCATTACGGCCGCATCTGCCCGATCGAGACGCCGGAAGGTCCGAACATCGGCCTGATCAACTCGCTCGCGACCTTCGCGCGCGTGAACAAGTACGGCTTCGTCGAGACGCCGTATCGCAAGGTCAAGGACGGTCGCGTCACCGACGAGGTCGTGTACCTCTCGGCGATGGAAGAGGGCCGCTACACGGTCGCGCAGGCCAACGTGCCGCTCGACCCGAAGGGCCGTTTCACCGAAGACCTCGTGGTCTGCCGTCACGCTGGCGAAGTCTTGCCGGTGACGCCGGACAAGGTCGACTACATGGACGTGTCGCCGAAGCAGCTCGTTTCGGTCGCCGCGGCGCTGATCCCGTTCCTCGAGAACGACGACGCAAACCGCGCGCTGATGGGCTCGAACATGCAGCGCCAGGCGGTGCCGCTGGTTCGCGCCGAGGCGCCGTTCGTCGGCACCGGCATGGAAGGCGTGGTTGCGCGTGACTCGGGTGCCGCGATCGCGGCGCGTCGTTCGGGCGTGATCGACCAGATCGACGCCACCCGCGTCGTCATCCGCGCCACGGAAGATCTCGATCCGACCAAGTCGGGCGTCGATATCTACCGTCTGATGAAGTACCAGCGCTCCAACCAGTCGACCTGCATCAACCAGCGTCCGCTGGTGAAGGTCGGCGACATCGTCAGAAAGGGCGACATCATCGCCGACGGTCCGTCGACCGATCTTGGCGAGCTCGCGCTGGGGCGGAACGTGCTCGTCGCGTTCATGCCGTGGAACGGCTACAACTTCGAAGACTCGATCCTGCTCTCCGAGCGGATCGTGAAGGAAGACGTCTTCACCTCGATCCACATCGAGGAATTCGAGGTGATGGCCCGCGACACCAAGCTCGGACCTGAGGAAATCACCCGCGACATTCCGAACGTCTCGGAAGAAGCGCTGAAGAACCTCGACGAAGCCGGTATCGTCTACATCGGTGCGGAAGTCCGCGCCGGCGACATCCTGGTCGGCAAGATCACGCCGAAGGGCGAGAGCCCGATGACGCCGGAAGAGAAGCTCCTGCGCGCCATCTTCGGCGAGAAGGCTTCCGACGTTCGCGATACCTCGCTGCGCGTTCCTCCGGGCGTGCAGGGCACGATCGTGGAAGTTCGCGTGTTCAATCGTCACGGCGTCGACAAGGACGAGCGTGCGCTGGCGATCGAGCGGGAAGAGATCGAGCGTCTGGCCAAGGACCGCGACGACGAGCAGGCGATCCTGGACCGCAACGTCTACAACCGTCTTGCCGAGCTCCTCGAGGGGCGGCAGGGCATTGCCGGCCCGAAGGGCTTCAAGAAGGACACCAAGATCACCCGTGCGGTGCTCGAGGAGTACCCGAAGTCGCAGTGGTGGCTGTTCGCCTCGCCGAACGACAAGCTGATGGCCGAGATCGAGGCCATGCGGAAGCAGTACGACGAGTCGAAGAAGGGGCTTGAACAGCGCTTCCTCGACAAGGTCGAGAAGCTTCAGCGCGGTGACGAATTGCCGCCCGGCGTGATGAAGATGGTCAAGGTCTTCGTCGCGGTGAAGCGCAAGATCCAGCCCGGCGACAAGATGGCCGGCCGCCACGGCAACAAGGGCGTGGTGTCGAAGATCGTGCCGATCGAGGACATGCCGTTCCTCGAAGACGGCACGCACGCCGACATCGTGCTCAACCCGCTCGGCGTGCCTTCGCGCATGAACGTCGGACAGATCCTCGAGACCCATCTCGGCTGGGCCTGCGCCGGCCTCGGCAAACGTATCGGCCAGACCGTCGATGCGTACCTGTCGAAGCAGGACATCAAGCCTCTGAAGGAGACCTTGAAGAAGGTCTACGGCGAGGACGAGACGATCAAGACGCTCAACGACAACGAGTTGATCGAGCTCGGCCATAACCTCAGCCGCGGCGTGCCGATCGCGACGCCGGTGTTCGACGGCGCCAAGGAAGCCGACATCGAGGAGATGCTGAAGCTTGCCGGCCTCGACGCTTCGGGTCAGTCGACCGTCTATGACGGCCGTACCGGCGATGCGTTCGATCGCAAGGTGACAGTGGGCTACATCTACATGCTCAAGCTGCACCATCTCGTGGACGACAAGATCCACGCGCGTTCGATCGGTCCGTACTCGCTCGTCACCCAGCAGCCGCTGGGCGGCAAGGCGCAGTTCGGTGGCCAGCGCTTCGGCGAAATGGAGGTGTGGGCGCTCGAGGCTTACGGCGCGGCGTACACGCTCCAGGAAATGCTGACGGTGAAGTCGGACGACGTCGCCGGCCGTACCAAGGTGTACGAGGCGATCGTGCGCGGCGACGATACGTTCGAGGCCGGTATTCCGGAATCGTTCAACGTGCTGGTCAAGGAAATGCGCTCGCTCGGCCTCAACGTCGACCTGCACAACTCCAAGGTTGGACCGGCGCCGACGTCGGAAGCGGCCGAGTAATACGACCTGTCATGCCCGGCCTTCACGGCCGGGCATTGGCGCCCCTCCCGATGCCTTGAGGGCAGGGCGCCCTGCTAAGTGATTTTCGAATTTGCGGCCGGAGGCGACCGGCACGCGAGGAGAAGACGATGAACCAAGAAATTATGAATCTCTTCAACCCGACGACGCCGGCTCAGGTCTTCGACCAGATCCGGATCTCGATCGCGTCTCCAGAGAAGATTCTGTCCTGGTCCTACGGCGAGATCAAGAAGCCGGAGACCATCAACTACCGCACCTTCAAGCCCGAGCGCGACGGCCTGTTCTGCGCCCGCATCTTCGGGCCGATCAAGGATTACGAGTGCTTGTGCGGCAAGTACAAGCGCATGAAGTACAAGGGCATCATCTGCGAGAAGTGCTCGGTCGAGGTCACGCTGTCGCGCGTCCGGCGCGAGCGCATGGGCCATATCGAGCTCGCTGCCCCCGTCGCCCACATCTGGTTCCTGAAGTCGCTGCCCTCGCGCATCGGCCTCCTGCTCGACATGACGCTGAAGGATCTCGAGCGGATCCTCTACTTCGAATATTACGTCGTGCTCGAGCCGGGCCTCACCGCGCTGAAGGACCGCCAGCTGCTGTCGGAAGACGAGTATCTGAAGGCGCAGGACGAGTACGGCCAGGACAGCTTCACCGCCATGATCGGCGCGGAGGCGATCCGCGAGCTGCTCAAGGGCATGGACCTCGAAAAGCTCGAGGCGACCTTGCGCCTCGAGATGCAGGAGACCGACTCCGACATCAAGCACAAGAAGCTCGCCAAGCGCCTGAAGATCGTGGAAGCGTTCCGCCACTCCGGCAACAAGCCGGAGTGGATGATCATGACCGTGGTTCCGGTGATCCCGCCGGACCTGCGTCCGCTGGTGCCGCTCGACGGCGGCCGCTTCGCGACCTCGGACCTCAACGACCTCTACCGCCGCGTCATCAACCGCAACAACCGCTTGAAGCGGCTGATGGAGCTGCGCGCGCCCGACATCATCATCCGCAACGAGAAGCGCATGCTTCAGGAAGCGGTCGATGCGCTGTTCGACAACGGCCGCCGCGGCCGCGTCATCACGGGCGCCAACAAGCGTCCGCTGAAGTCGCTCGCCGACATGCTCAAGGGCAAGCAGGGCCGCTTCCGTCAGAACCTGCTCGGCAAGCGCGTCGACTATTCGGGCCGTTCGGTGATCGTGGTCGGTCCCGAGCTGCGTCTGCATCAGTGCGGCCTGCCGAAGAAGATGGCGCTCGAGCTGTTCAAGCCGTTCATCTACTCGCGGCTTGACGCCAAGGGCCTGTCCACCACCGTGAAGCAGGCGAAGAAGCTGGTCGAGAAGGAGCGGCCCGAGGTCTGGGACATCCTGGATGAGGTCATCCGCGAGCACCCGGTGCTGCTCAACCGCGCACCGACGCTGCATCGTCTCGGCATCCAGGCGTTCGAGCCCGTGCTGATCGAGGGCAAGGCGATCCAGCTTCACCCGCTGGTCTGCTCCGCGTTCAATGCCGACTTCGACGGCGACCAGATGGCCGTGCACGTCCCGCTGTCGCTCGAAGCGCAGCTGGAAGCGCGCGTCCTGATGATGTCGACCAACAACATCCTGCATCCGGCGAACGGACAGCCGATCATCGTGCCGTCGCAGGACATCGTGCTCGGTCTCTACTACGTGTCGATCATGCGCGAAGGCCTGCCCGGCGAGGGCAAGGTGTTCGGCGAGATGGCCGAGCTCGAGCACGCGCTGCACGCGAAGGTCATCCACCTTCACACCAAGATCAAGTACCGGTGGGAAGGCATCGACGAGACCGGCAAGATCTCCAAGCGCTGGATCGAGACCACCGCCGGCCGCGTCATGCTGGGTAACCTGCTGCCGAAGAACCCGCGCGTCCCCTACGAGATCATCAACAAGCTGATGACCAAGCGCGAGATCTCCGGCGTCATCGACCAGGTCTACCGTCACTGCGGCCAGAAGGAGACGGTGATCTTCTGCGACCGCATCATGGCGCTCGGCTTCTACAACGCGTTCAAGGCCGGCATCTCGTTCGGCAAGGACGACATGGTCGTGCCGCACTCCAAGTGGAAGATCGTCGACACCACCCGTACGCTGGCGAAGGATTTCGAGCAGCAGTACAACGACGGCCTGATCACCCATGGCGAGAAGTACAACAAGGTCGTCGACGCCTGGTCGAAGGCCACGGAAGAAATCGCCAAGGCGATGATGAAGGAAATCTCCTCCACCAAGAAGACGGCGGCCGGAGCGGATGCCGACATCAACTCGATCTACATGATGGCTCACTCCGGCGCCCGCGGTTCGCCGGCCCAGATGCGCCAGCTCGCGGGCATGCGCGGCCTGATGGCCAAGCCGTCGGGCGAGATCATCGAGACGCCGATCATCTCGAACTTCAAGGAAGGCCTTTCGGTTCTCGAGTACTTCAACTCGACCCACGGCGCCCGCAAGGGCCTCGCGGACACCGCGTTGAAGACCGCGAACTCGGGCTACCTGACCCGTCGTCTCGTCGACGTGGCGCAGGACTGCATCATCACGCAGAGCGACTGCGGCACCAAGCTCGGCATCAAGATGCGCGCCATCGTCGATGCCGGCACCGTGGTGGCTTCGCTCGGTTCGCGCATCCTCGGACGCACGGCCTGCGAAGATATCCGTGACAGCTCCGGCAAAGTGATCATCAAGCGCGATACGCTGATGGAAGAAAGCCATCTGGACGCCATCCAGCAGGGTGGTGTGCAGGAGGTGAAGATCCGCTCGGCGCTGACCTGCGAACTCGTCAACGGCATCTGCGGCAAGTGCTATGGCCGCGACCTCGCCCGCGGCACGCCGGTCAACCACGGCGAAGCGGTCGGCGTCATCGCGGCGCAGTCGATCGGCGAGCCGGGCACCCAGCTCACCATGCGCACCTTCCATATCGGTGGTGCGGCGCAGCTCAACGAGCAGTCGTTCGTCGAAGCCAACTTCGACGGCAAGATCGTGATCCGGAACAAGGCCATCGCCCGCAACAGCGAAGGCCATCTGGTCGCGATGGTGCGCAACATGGTGGTGGCGATCGTCGATGCCGACGGCACCGAGCGTGCGACGCACCGTGTCCAGTACGGTTCGCGCCTGCACGTCGATGAAGGCGACATGGTCAAGCGTGGCCAGCGCATCGTCGAGTGGGATCCCTACACCCGTCCGCTCCTCACCGAAGTCGAAGGTACGATCGGCTTCGAGGATCTGGTCGAGGGGCAGTCGATCTCGGAAACGCTCGACGAGGCCACCGGTATCGCCAAGCGCGTGGTCATCGACTGGCGCTCCACCCGCGGCGGCGCGGACCTGCGTCCGGCCATCGTGGTCAAGGGCAAGGACGGCAAGGTGCTCAAGCTCGCCCGTGGCGGCGATGCCCGGTACATGCTGTCGGTCGACGCCATTCTCTCGGTCGACGTCGGAGCCAAGGTCAACCCGGGCGACATCCTGGCCCGTGTCTCGACCGAAAGCGCCAAGACGCGTGACATCACCGGCGGTCTGCCGCGGGTGGCGGAACTGTTCGAGGCACGGCGTCCGAAGGATGCGGCGATCATTGCCGAAATCTCGGGCACCATCCGGTTCGGACGCGACTACAAGAACAAGCGTCGCATCTCGATCGAGCCGATGGACAAGACCGACGAGCCGCGCGAGTACCTGATCCCGAAGGGCAAGCACATCCACCTTCAGGACGGCGACGTCGTCGAAAAGGGCGACTTCATCGTGGAAGGCAACCCGGCACCGCACGACATCCTTGCGGTCAAGGGCATCGAGGAACTCGCGGCCTACCTGGTCAACGAGATCCAGGAGGTCTACCGGCTCCAGGGCGTGCTCATCAACGACAAGCACATCGAGGTGATTGTCCGTCAGATGCTCCAGAAGGTGGAAGTCACCGACCAGGGCGACACGGACATGATCTCCGGCGAGCAGGTCGACAAGATCGAGTTCGACGCGCTCAACGAGAAGGCGAAGGAAGAGGGCAAGAAGATCGCCACGGGTACGCCGGTTCTGCTCGGCATCACCAAGGCGAGCCTCCAGACCCGCTCCTTCTTCTCGGCGGCCTCGTTCCAGGAGACCACCCGCGTCCTCACGGAAGCGGCGGTCAACGGCAAGGTCGATCCGCTCGAAGGCCTCAAGGAGAACGTCATCGTCGGCCGGCTGATTCCGGCAGGCACCGGCGCCTCCATGGCCAAGATTCGCGAAGTCGCCATGAAGCGCGACAAGCTGATCCTGGACGAGCGCGAGAAGCAGGCGGCGGTCGTGTCGCCCGCGCCGGAAGCGGAGCTTCCTGCGCTGCCGCCCGCGGAATGATCGTTCATCCGTAGGACTACCGAGGACAATGAAAAGGCCGGCGAAAGCCGGCCTTTTTGTTGCTTTGCTTGTCTGTTGCGATGCGGGATCAACCTTCGTTCATCTTTCCTTCAGCCGCAAAAGCGCTTCTGCTAGGAGAGTTTAGACCGGTGGTCCCGTGAAGGGGGCGGGCCGGAGACCACGGAACTCACATGCTTGATCTTGCAATCGTAGGCGGCGGCCCCGGCGGGCTGATGAGCGCTTGGTATCTGAAGCGCAAACTCGGCGATCTCTGTCGCGTCACCATCTACGAGGCCTCCGATCGGCTCGGCGGCAAGATCGTCACGCGCAAGTTCGATTCCGCGCCCGCGATGTACGAGGCCGGCGTCGCCGAGATCTACGACTACTCGATGACCGGGCCGGATCCGCTGCGCGAGCTGATCCAGCATTTCGGGCTGCAGACGATACCGATGGACGCCGAGCAGGTGCAGTTCGGCGGCGAGCTTCTCGACGACGTGCCGGGCATGCGCCGCAAGTATGGCGCCAAGACCGCCGCGGCGATCGAGGCGTTCCGCAAGCGCTGTGCCGAGGCGATGTCGCCGATCGAATACTACGAGGGCGTCGGCGCGCACGACAACGAGAACCCGTGGGCCTACAAGACCGCCGAGCAGGTGCTCGACGAGGAGGTCGAGGACGAAACCGCAAAGCGCTTCTTCAAGGTGATGGCGCGCTCCGACATCGCCACCGAGAGCCACAACACCAACGGCCTCAACGCGCTCAAGAACTATCTGATGGATGTCGACGGCTATATCGGCCTTTATTCCATCCAGAACGGCAACGAGCAGCTGATCGAGTGTCTGCAGTCGGAGGTCAACGCCGACATCCAGCTCAATCACCGCGTGCTCACCGTTGGCAAGGCGCCGACCGGCCGCTACCAGCTCAAGATGATGAACGGCAAAGGGCCGGAGACGCGCGACTTCGATCTCGTGCTGGTCTGCCTGCCGCATTCCTGGCTCGCCACCATGGGGTGGGAAGGCGAACAGCTCCGCAAGTCGATGGTCAAGCACGTTTCTTACTTCGACCGTCCCGCGCATTACCTGCGCGTCTCGATCCTGTTCGATACGCCGTTCTGGGGCGAGAAGATTCCAGGCGCCTGGTTCATGTCGGAAGCCTTCGGCGGCTGCTGCGTCTACAACGAGGGTGCGCGCCACGACGTCGGCAAGCACGGCGTGCTGAACTGGCTGATTCCCGGCTCCGACGCGCTGGCCTTCGCCAATCTGTCGGACCAGGAGCTGATCGATGCCGCGCTGAAATCGCTGCCGGTCTCGCTCGGCGATGCGCGCCTGCATTTCATGGAAGGCAAGATCCATCGCTGGTTGTCGTCGGTGAACGCGATTCCGGGCGGCCTGCCGGTGCGCGACGTCATGACCAATCACCGGCCTGAGCCGAAGGAGCATCCCGGCATCGTGGTGGTCGGCGACTATCTGTTCGATTCGACGCTGAACGGCCTGCTCGACTCCTCGGATGCGGCAACCGACATCATCCTGACTGAGATGATGCGCCTGCGCCGCGAGCGCGCGCAGGACGACAAGCCGCTCTCCGACAAGATCGATCGCGACTATTTCGAGAACTATCGCGGCCTCGGCCCCTATCATGAGGCGTGGCGCCACTTCACCGATCCCGATTACCTCACCCGGCTGCTCGGCATCGTCTGGGGCAAGACCAAGGGCGCCAAGCTGCTCGTCGCGGGCTCGGCCAGCGGCGAACTGGTCGGCGCGCTGCGCGAGCGCGGCATCGATGCCTTCGGCATCGAGAGCAACCGCGCCATCCACGCCAGGACACCGAAGGCGCTGAAGAAGTACAACAAGCTCGGCTCGATCACCGACATGCCGTTCAAGGACGGCGCGTTCGACTTCGTGTTCGAGACCAGCCTTTGCCACGTTTCCCCGAAGCAGGTGGTCCGCGCAATCAAGGAACTGAACCGCGTGGTCAAGACCGGCCTCGTGTTCGGCTCGATTACCTCGGACATGGCGCCGGCGCTGATCGACCGCTACGACCTCCTGCGCGGGGTCAAGAAACTCGGCACGTGGTGGGAATGGTCCGAACTGTTCTTCGGCAACGGTTTCGACCTCTCGATGCACCGCAAGGATTGCACCGATGCGCTCTGGGAGGCCACGCTCGCCGCCAACAAGGGGCCGGGGCAGTGGTACGCCGACGCCGACAGTCTGCGCTATTCCTTCTTCGACAAGGTCGAGGAGGAGGACGAGGACTAGCCGCGGGGCGCGCGTTGAATTCGCCAATTGTTTTGCCGAATTCATCCTGATCGCATAGAATCGGTGCAATAGCGGCTTTCCGCTATGTCCTGCTTTCTCTGCGGTCATGCCGGCCGTCAGCATCGGTTGGTTTCATGGCATCCAAGCCTCTTTCGCCCGACAAACAGAAGCTCGCCGCCGATGAGGCGGCCGAGCTCGACGACAAGCTCGCCTCGACTGCCAAGCCGGACCTCGAAGACGACGAGGATGCCGAAGACGAGGCGGATGACGAGGTGGAGCTCGACGACGATGATGAGGACGAGGACCTCGTCGTCTTTACCGCCCGCGAAGCCGCCGGCGCGCTCGCGACCATCGTCGGGTTCGTCAAGCCGTTCCTGGCGAACTACAAGCGGATGCTGTCTTTCGTGGCGTTTGGCGTCTGCGTCGAGACGCTGTTCAACGTCATCATGCCGCTCAGCCTCAAGTACCTGATCGACGACGCGCTCGGGGAGGAGGACTTCCAGGCGCTGTACAAGATCCTCGGCGTGCTCGCCGTCGCCGGCATCTTCACCTCGATCGTCGCCGTCTGGTACGAGCGCTGGGACGCGCGATTGGCGGCCTGCATCATCTCCGACGTCCGCAAGCGCCTGTTCGAGCACGTTCAGGACCTGCCGGCGGCCTATTTCGGCCGCACCAAGCGCGGGGAGATCCTGTCGCGCTTCTCCGTCGACCTCTCGGCCTTTGAAGGCTCGGTCAAGACGTTTGCCAACAGTGCCGCGCTGCCGTTTCTGGAGCTGATCGCCGGCATCATCCTGATGGTGTTCCTGAACTGGCAGCTCGCGGCGGTCGCGCTGCTCGTGTTCCCGATCACACTGATCGGCCCGCGGATCCTGACGCCCAAGGCGGTGCAGGCCAATTACGAGCAGAAGCTCAACGAAAGCGCGCTGCTCGGCATGGTGCAGGAGAACGTGGCGGCGCAGGCCGTGATCAAGGCGTTCAGCCTGCAGCGCAAGATGTTCGGCTTCTTCACCTTCCGTAACCACGAGGCGCGCGACAAGATCGCCTCCGCCGCGTTCCTGTCGACCATGGTGGAGCGGACGGTCACCATCTCGGTGCTGATGCTGCACCTCGTGGTGCTCGCGATCGGCGCTTATCTCGCCACCAAGGGCCAGATCACCATCGGCACCTTCGTCACCTTCGAGAGCGCGTTCTGGGAGGTCTCCTACAACATCGCCCATGTGATGCATTTCATCCCGGTGTCGATCTCCTCGGCGGCGGCGATCCGGCACATGCAGGAGCTGCTGGACGAGCCGACCCGCGCCGCCGACCGCCCCGGCGCGCCCGATTTGCCGCGCATCACCAACGACATCACCTTCGATCACGTCACCTTCCAGTACGAGGGCAGCCAGACGCCGGTGCTGGACAATCTCAGTCTCAAGCTCAACGCGGGCAAGCGCATCGCGATCGTCGGCCCGAGCGGCTCCGGCAAGAGCACGTTGCTCAACCTGATCCTGCGGCTCTACGTGCCCGACGAGGGGCGGGTCACCATCGACGGTGTCGACGTCCGCAAGGTGACGCTGGATTCGCTGCGCCGGAGCATGGCGGTGGTGTTCCAGGAGAACATGCTGTTCAACATGTCGATCCGCGAGAACATCCGGCTCGGCAAGGAGGGCGCGACCGATGAGGAGGTGGAGGAGGCCGCCAAGAAGGCCGAGATCCACCGCTATATCATGAGCCTGCCGCAGCGATACGACACGCCGGTCGGCGAGCGCGGCGACACCCTGTCGGGCGGCCAGCGCCAGCGCATCGCGATCGCGCGCGCGGTCATCCGCAACCCCTCGGTGCTGCTGCTGGACGAAGCCACCTCGGCGCTGGACCAGACCACGGAAGCCGCGATCAACCGCACGCTGCTCAAGGTCGCGAAGGGCCGCACCATGATCTGGTCGACCCACCGCCTGACCTCGGTGGTGGAGATGGACGAGATCATCGTGATCTCAGGGGGCAGGGCGATCGAGCGCGGCTCGCATGCCCAGCTGCTCGCCAAGAACGGGACTTATCGCAAGCTCTGGAACGACCAGATCCACCAGCCGCACGGCGCGGCGGCTCACGCCGACGACGGCAGGGACGATGAGGACGAAGACGACCTCGAGGATGCCGAGGACGAGGACGACGAGGAGCAATGACCGAGCAAGTTCGGCTCCAGCTCGAAGGCGCCTCCAAGCGGCCGCAGCAGGCCTTGAGCCGACCAGGCGATGAAGCGGGCCCAGCGCTGCGCCGTCCAGTAGGGGCTCGTCGCGGTTGAGACTGAGCGGAAGTCGAACGCCTTCGCCGCCGACCATTCGTCGCAGGCCCGTTTGACCGGATCTGCGTAGAAGGCAGCGATCTTGGCCGCACTCATCCCGTCGCAGGCGAGCCAGTCCGGGACGTGGACGTTGCAGAGCCGCTCGACGTCGGTGAAGACCTTGTCGCAGCCGGTGCCGGCGACGGGGCAGGAGGTCGCGAAGGCATCGCCCACCAGCACGAGGCCGGGCTGGCCGCGGCAATCGTTCACATAGAGATCGACCGGGCGGATCTTGATCTCGCCCGGGATATCGAACGGGCCCGTGATGGCCTTGAGCCGGGGCAGGGCCGCATCCAGCGTCTCGGTCGGGGCGCGGCGCAGCTCGCGCAGCCAGGGGTCGTCGCAGGCGCGATAGACGAACAGATTGGCGCGCATCCGCGTGCCGACCGGAAACAGCGTGATGTACGGGATGCGGTCGCTCGGACGTTCGGAGAAGTAGGTCAGGGCCGGGAAGGCGAATGCTGGGCACCCGACCGGAACGATGTCGAACCCGATCGAGATCGAATGGCAGGCGCTGATGACTTTTCGGACGATGCCGAGCTGGTGGCGCAGGCCGACATTCAAGCCATTGGCGAGCACCACCAGGCGGGCCGAGATCGTCTCGTCATTGGAGAGCACGACCCTTTGCCGCTCCTCGCTCGTCTCGACGGCTATGGCCTTGGCACAGATGCGCTCGACGGAAGCGGGGATTTCGTCGCGGACAGCGTTGACCAGGGAATCGTACAGGATGTTGAACTGCCGGCTCGGCGCCTTGTCGAGCAGGCGGCCGAAGCGGGCGATCCAGTTCTCGCCGGCAAAGGTCGCCCGGCGCAGCACTGATTCTGCGATTCCGGTCCTCAGAAATCGCCCGACCTGCTCCTGGCCACTGAGTTTCTCGACGCGAAAGTCCGCCGGATAGCTCACATGCGGATCGACCAGGACGGTCGAAATGTCGGCCCGGCCGAGCATCGCGGCGGCGGTCGAGCCAGCCAATCCGCCGCCGATAATGGCAATGTCGGTGTACCGCATGGCGCCCATCTCTGCCGAAGGGCCCAGATTGACGCATCAACGGGAAAAAAAGCCTTAGCTCTGGTTATAAAAGTACTTTTCACCCGGATATAATAATTCTCAGGCTGGCGGAACCGAGAGTCCGTTCCCATATCGGAGTAACGCGGCGAGGGCGGCAAACAACGATTTTGACAGGCTCCTGAAGCGCTTCGTGGCTGTCGTTTCGCCTTGACTTGATCGATTCTCACTTATAGAAAGCGCCTCACTTAACGACAGGCGGTGAGCATCGCCAGCGTCGGAACGGGCCACCCGCTAGATCCCCAAGGACTAAAGCCAATAGGGATCGCTCAAGGCGGGCACCAACCTCGACGAATGCCGCTCAAACGCTGTCGATCATAGCTAGGCAATGCCAGTGCGATTCTAGTTCTCTTGAGCTTATTCTCTTGAGATCGAATTCGGATGCATGACCTCAGTGCGCGGGCCGCGGCTTTATGCTGACCGGCCTCAATACTGCGGTCCTCTGTGGCGTCGAAGCGCTTTCCGCCCGTTGATGGGGCGGTTGGCGCGATTTCGCTTTGTGCGGATTGTTCCGCGGAAGGCGACCTCGTCGGGCGGGTAGCTCGAAAGAATTTGCAGTCCCGGCAACGGGCTGCGGCAAGACAGCGGATCCGAAAAGGGTCTGCGACAGAACAAAGGGTAAGGCCAGGATGCCGACGATCAACCAGCTGATCGCTCAACCGCGTGAAGTGCAGAAGTCGCGCAAGAAGGTGCCGGCGCTGCAGCAGTCGCCGCAGAAGCGTGGTGTTTGCACCCGCGTCTACACCACGACCCCGAAGAAGCCGAACTCGGCGCTTCGTAAGGTCGCCAAGGTGCGCCTGACCAACGGCTTCGAGGTGATCGGCTACATCCCCGGTGAGGGCCATAACCTCCAGGAGCACTCGGTGGTCATGATCCGCGGCGGTCGCGTCAAGGACTTGCCCGGCGTGCGCTACCACATCCTCCGCGGCGTTCTGGATACCCAGGGCGTCAAGAACCGTAAGCAGCGTCGTTCGAAGTACGGCGCGAAGCGTCCGAAGTAAGCGGGAACCAGGTCCATGTCTCGTCGCCACTCAGCGGAAAAGCGCGAAGTCCTTCCCGATCCGAAGTTCGGGAACATCATCGTCACGAAGTTCATGAACTCGGTGATGTACGCCGGCAAGAAGTCGGTCGCCGAAGGCATCGTCTACGGTGCGTTCGGTATCATCGAAACCAAGACCAAGCAGAACCCGCTCGGCGTGTTCGAGCAGGCACTCGAGAACGTCATGCCGACGATCGAAGTGCGCTCCCGCCGCGTCGGCGGCGCGACCTACCAGGTTCCGGTCGAAGTTCGTTCGACCCGCCGTCAGGCGCTGGGCATCCGCTGGCTGATCTCCGCTGCGCGTGATCGCAACGAGAAGACCATGACCGAGCGGCTCTCGGCCGAGCTCCTGGACGCGTCGAACAACCGCGGGAATGCCGTCAAGAAGCGCGAAGACGTGCACCGGATGGCGGAAGCCAACCGCGCCTTCTCGCACTATCGCTGGTAACGGCGACACACGGAATCTAAGGAACACCCTATGCCCCGCGTTCATGCCATAGAGAATTACCGCAACTTCGGTATCATGGCGCATATCGATGCCGGTAAGACCACGACCACCGAGCGCATCCTTTATTACACCGGCAAGAGCCACAAGATCGGCGAAGTGCACGAAGGTGCCGCGACGATGGATTGGATGGAGCAGGAGCAGGAGCGTGGCATCACGATCACCTCAGCTGCGACCACTGCATTCTGGGCCGGCAAGCGCCTGAACATCATCGACACCCCCGGCCACGTCGACTTCACCATCGAAGTCGAGCGTTCGCTGCGCGTGCTCGACGGCGCCGTCTGCGTGCTCGACTCGAACCAGGGCGTTGAGCCCCAGACCGAGACCGTCTGGCGCCAGGGCGACAAGTACAAGGTTCCGCGCATCGTCTTCGCCAACAAGATGGACAAGACCGGCGCTGACTTCTTCAAGTGCCTGGCCGACATCGTCGACCGCCTCGGCGCCAAGCCGATCGCGATCCAGCTTCCGATCGGCGCCGAGAACAACTTCAAGGGTCTCGTCGACCTCGTGAAGATGCAGGGCATCATCTGGAACGATGAATCGCTCGGCGCGAAGTTCGACTATGTCGACATCCCGGAAGATCTGGTCGAGCAGGCCAAGGAATACCGCGAGAAGATGGTGGAAGCCGCCGTCGAGCTCGACGACGACGCCATGGCCGCCTATCTCGACGGCAAGGAGCCGGACGAAGAGACGCTGAAGCGGCTGATCCGCAAGGCGGTCCTGACCGGTGCGTTCTATCCCGTGCTGTGCGGCTCGGCCTTCAAGAACAAGGGCGTCCAGCCGCTGCTCGACGCCGTCGTCGACTATCTGCCGTCGCCGATCGACGTGCCCGCGATCAAGGGCACCGACGATCGCGGCAACGAAGTCGTGCGCAAGGCGGACGACAAGGAGCCGCTCGCGCTGCTCGCGTTCAAGATCATGGACGACCCGTTCGTCGGCACCATCACCTTCTGCCGCATCTACTCCGGCGTTCTGCAGAGCGGCACCGGCGTCGTGAACTCGACCCGTGAGAAGAAGGAGCGCATCGGGCGCATGCTCTTGATGCATGCGAACAACCGCGAAGACATCAAGGAAGCCTATGCCGGCGACATCGTCGCACTGGCCGGCCTGAAGGAAGCGCGCACCGGTGACACGCTGTGCGATCCCGACAAGCAGGTGATCCTCGAGAAGATGGAATTCCCCGAGCCGGTCATCGAGATCGCGATCGAGCCGAAGTCCAAGGCCGACCAGGAAAAGCTGGGCGTGGCTCTGGCCAAGCTCGCTGCGGAGGATCCGTCCTTCCGCGTGTCGACCGACCAGGAGTCCGGCCAGACCATCCTCAAGGGCATGGGCGAACTCCACCTCGACATCAAGGTCGACATTCTCCGCCGCACCTACAAGGTCGACGCCAACATCGGCGCGCCCCAGGTTGCGTTCCGTGAGCGCGTCACCAAGAAGGCCGAGGTCAAGTACACCCATAAGAAGCAGACCGGCGGTACCGGTCAGTTCGCGGAAGTGTCGATCGTGGTCGAGCCGAATGAACCCGGCAAGGGCTACGAGTTCGAGTCCAAGATCGTCGGTGGTGCGGTTCCGAAGGAATACATCCCCGGCGTTGAAAAGGGCCTCAACAGCGTGATGAGCTCTGGTGTCGTCGCGGGCTTCCCCGTGGTCGACGTCAAGGTTCAGCTCGTCGACGGCAAGTATCACGACGTCGACTCGTCGGCGCTCGCCTTCGAAATCGCATCGCGCGCGGCATTCCGCGAAGCCTTGCAGAAGGGCAAGTCCGTCCTGCTCGAGCCGATCATGAAGGTCGAAGTGGTGACCCCGGAAGACTACACCGGCTCGGTCATCGGCGACCTGAATTCGCGGCGCGGTCAGATCCAGGGTCAGGACATGCGCGGCAACGCCAACGTCATCAATGCGATGGTGCCGCTCATGAACATGTTCGGTTACGTGAATAACCTGCGCTCGATGAGCCAGGGTCGCGCAACCTTCACCATGCAGTTCGACCACTACGCAGAAGCGCCGGCCAACGTGTCGGCAGAAGTCCAGAAGAAGTTTGCCTGATTGTCGTCGGTCACGAACTGACGATTGAACGGAGAGTCAAATGGCCAAAGCAAAGTTTGAACGTAACAAGCCGCACTGCAACATCGGCACCATCGGTCACGTCGACCATGGCAAGACGTCGCTGACCGCGGCGATCACCAAGGTTCTCGCCGAAGCCGGCGGTGCGACGTTCACCGCGTACGACCAGATCGACAAGGCGCCGGAAGAGAAGGCGCGCGGCATCACCATCTCGACCGCGCACGTCGAGTACGAGACGCCGAACCGCCACTACGCCCACGTCGACTGCCCCGGCCACGCCGACTACGTCAAGAACATGATCACCGGCGCCGCCCAGATGGACGGTGCGATCCTGGTCGTGTCGGCCGCTGACGGCCCGATGCCGCAGACCCGCGAGCACATCCTGCTCGCGCGCCAGGTCGGCGTGCCCGCGCTCGTCGTGTTCCTCAACAAGTGCGACATGGTCGACGATCCGGAACTGCTCGAGCTCGTCGAGCTCGAAGTCCGCGAGCTGCTCTCGAAGTACGACTTCCCGGGCGACAAGATCCCGATCATCAAGGGTTCGGCGCTGGCCGCTCTCGAAGATTCCGACAAGAAGCTCGGCCACGACGCCATCCTCGAGCTGATGAAGAACGTCGACGAGTACATCCCGCAGCCGGAGCGTCCGATCGACCAGCCGTTCCTGATGCCGGTTGAAGACGTGTTCTCGATCTCGGGCCGCGGCACCGTCGTGACCGGCCGTGTCGAGCGCGGCATCGTCAAGGTCGGCGAGGAAATCGAGATCGTCGGTCTCCGTGCGACCCAGAAGACGACCGTCACCGGCGTCGAAATGTTCCGCAAGCTGCTCGATCAGGGCCAGGCCGGCGACAACATCGGCGCGCTGCTCCGCGGCACCAAGCGCGAAGACGTCGAGCGCGGCCAGGTGCTGTGCAAGCCGGGTTCGGTCAAGCCGCACACCAAGTTCAAGGCTGAGGCTTACATCCTCACCAAGGAAGAGGGCGGTCGCCACACCCCGTTCTTCACCAACTACCGTCCGCAGTTCTACTTCCGCACCACCGACGTGACCGGTGTCGTGCACCTGCCGGAAGGCACCGAGATGGTGATGCCGGGCGACAACATCGCGATGGAAGTGCACCTGATCGTGCCGATCGCGATGGAAGAGAAGCTCCGCTTCGCGATCCGCGAAGGCGGCCGCACCGTCGGCGCCGGCGTCGTCGCCTCGATCATCGAGTAACAAGCGAATAGGGAATGGTGAGTGGCGAATAGGGATTTCTATTCGCTACTCGCTACTCGCCACTCACTAAAGAAAGCACGGCAATGAACGGCCAAAACATTCGTATCCGTCTCAAGGCGTTCGACCATCGTATCCTCGATACGTCGACCCGCGAGATCGTGAACACGGCGAAGCGCACCGGCGCGCAGGTCCGCGGACCCATTCCGCTGCCCACCCGCATCGAGAAGTTCACCGTCAACCGTTCGCCTCACGTCGACAAGAAGAGCCGCGAGCAGTTCGAGATGCGCACTCACAAGCGCCTGCTCGACATCGTCGATCCGACCCCGCAGACCGTCGATGCTTTGATGAAGCTCGACCTGGCCGCCGGTGTTGACGTCGAGATCAAGCTCTAAGATTTTTGGATCCCGTTCGCGCAAGCGGACAGAAAGAACAGGAAGCAAGCCGATGCGCTCCGGAGTGATCGCACAAAAGGTCGGGATGACGCGGGTCTTTACTGAGGCCGGCGAACATATCCCCGTGACCGTGCTGAAGCTCGGCAATTGCCAGGTCGTGGGCCACCGTACCGAAGAGAAGAACGGTTACGTGGCGCTCCAGCTTGGTTCTGGTGCCCGCAAGACCGTTTACATGCCCAAGGCTGAGCGCGGCCAGTTCGCGGTCGCCAAGGTCGAGCCGAAGCGCCGGGTCGAGGAATTCCGCGTCACAGCGGATGCCATGATCCCGGTCGGCGCCGAGATCCTTGCCGACCACTTCGTCGTCGGCCAGTTCGTCGACGTCACCGGCACCTCGGTCGGTAAGGGCTTCGCCGGCGGCATGAAGCGCTGGAACTTCGGCGGTCTGCGCGCCACCCACGGCGTCTCGGTCTCGCACCGCTCGATCGGTTCGACCGGCGGCCGTCAGGACCCCGGCAAGACCTGGAAGAACAAGAAGATGCCCGGCCACATGGGTGTCGACCGCATCACCACGCTCAACCTTCGCGTCGTTCAGCTCGATGTCGAGCGCGGCCTGATCCTCGTCGAAGGCGCCGTTCCCGGCTCCAAGGGCGGCTGGATCCGCGTGCGCGACGCCGTCAAGAAGCCGCTGCCGAAGGAAGCTCCGAAGCCCGGCAAGTTCAAGGTTGCCGGTGGCGAAGCCGAGGCTGCGGCCCAGCAGGAGGGTGCGTGAGATGGAATTGAAGGTCACCACCCTCGAAGGTAAGGAAGCCGGCTCGGTCCAGCTGTCCGACACCATTTTCGGCCTCGAGCCGCGCCAGGACATCATTGCGCGTTGCGTGCAGTGGCAGCTCAACAAGCGTCAGGCCGGCACGCACAAGGCCAAGGGCCGCGCCGAGATCTGGCGCACCGGCAAGAAGATGTACAAGCAGAAGGGCACCGGCGGTGCTCGTCACGGCTCGGCCCGCGTGCCGCAGTTCCGCGGCGGCGGCCGTGCCTTCGGTCCGGTGGTGCGTTCGCACGCCACCGACCTGCCGAAGAAGGTCCGCGCGCTGGCGCTGAAGCATGCGCTCTCGGCCAAGGCCAAGGACGGCGATCTCGTCGTGATCGAGAGGGCCGCGCTGGAAGCCGCCAAGACCAAGGCGCTGCTCGGTCACTTCTCGGGCCTGGGTCTGACCAACGCGCTGATCATCGACGGCGCCGAGCTCAACAACGGCTTTGCCGCTGCGGCCCGCAACATCCCGAACATGGACGTGCTGCCGATCCAGGGCATCAACGTCTACGACATCCTGCGCCGTCAGAAGCTCGTTCTGACCAAGGCCGCCATCGATGCGCTGGAGGCGCGCTTCAAATGACGAAGAACATCGAGGCTCGCCACTACGACGTGATCCTGTCGCCGGTCGTGACCGAAAAGGCGACGATCGCCTCGGAGCACAACAAGGTGCTGTTCAAGGTGGCTGCGAAGGCGACCAAGCCGCAGATCAAGGAAGCGATCGAGAAGCTGTTCGACGTCAAGGTCAAGAGCGTCAACACGCTGGTCCGCAAGGGCAAGACCAAGATCTTCCGCGGCAATCTCGGCTCGCAGTCGAACTCCAAGCGCGCGATCGTGACCCTCGAAGAGGGTCACCGGATCGACGTGACCACCGGTCTGTAAGGTCGCACGACGATGGCACTGAAGACATTCAATCCCACGACGCCGGGCCAGCGCCAGCTGGTCATGGTCGATCGTTCGGCCCTCTACAAGGGCAAGCCGGTCAAGGCGCTCACCGAGGGCAAGCACTCCTCGGGCGGCCGCAACAGCACCGGTCGCATCACCGTGCGCTTCCGCGGCGGTGGTCACAAGCGGACGCTGCGCACCGTCGATTTCAAGCGTGAGAAGATCGACGTTCCCGCGACCGTCGAGCGGCTGGAATACGATCCGAACCGCAGCGGCTTCATCGCGCTGATCAAGTATCAGGACGGCGAGCAGGCCTACATCCTGGCGCCGCAGCGTCTGGCCGTGGGTGACACCATCATCGCCGGCAACTACGTCGACGTGAAGCCGGGCAACGTCATGCCGCTCGGCAACATGCCGGTCGGGACGATCATTCACAACATCGAGCTCAAGATCGGGAAGGGCGGCCAGCTCGCCCGTTCCGCGGGCACCTATGCCCAGCTCGTCGGTCGCGACCAGGACTACGTGATCATCCGCCTGAACTCGGGCGAGCAGCGCCTGGTGCACGGCCGCTGCCGCGGCACGATCGGCGCGGTGTCGAACCCGGATCACATGAACACCTCGATCGGCAAGGCCGGCCGCAACCGTTGGCTGGGCCGCAAGCCGCATAACCGCGGTGTTTCGATGAACCCGATCGACCATCCGCACGGCGGTGGTGAAGGTCGTACCTCGGGCGGTCGCCACCCGGTCACCCCGTGGGGCAAGCCGACCAAGGGCAAGAAGACCCGCACCAACAAGTCGACCAACAAATTCATTCTCCTAAGCCGCCACAAGCGGAAGAAGTAAGGAACGCCGGACATGGTTCGTTCAGTCTGGAAAGGCCCGTTCGTCGAGGGTTCTCTGCTCAAGAAGGCAGATGCCGCCCGTGCGTCCGGCCGTCACGACGTCATCAAGATCTGGAGCCGTCGCTCGACGATCCTGCCGCAGTTCGTCGGCCTGACCTTCGCCGTCTACAACGGTCAGAAGCACGTGCCGGTGGCCGTCAACGAGGAAATGGTCGGTCACAAGTTCGGCGAGTTTTCGCCGACCCGGACCTTCCATGGCCACTCCGGCGACAAGAAAGCCAAGAAGGCTTGAGGATTAAACGATGAGCAAACCTAAGCGCGAACGGAGCCTCGCCGAGAACGAGGCCAAGGCGGTCGCCCGGATGCTGCGGGTGAGCCCGCAGAAGCTCAACCTGGTCGCCCAGCTCATTCGCGGCCGGAAGGCAGCTGCTGCGCTCGCCGATCTGCAGTTTTCGCGCAAGCGGATCGCGGTCGACGTGAAGAAGTGCCTGGAATCGGCTATCGCCAATGCCGAGAACAACCACGATCTCGACGTCGACGATCTCGTCGTGGCTCAGGCCTTCGTCGGCAACGGCCTCGTGATGAAGCGCTTCGCCGCTCGCGGCCGTGGCCGCTCGGGCCGTGTCTACAAACCATTTTCGCAGCTGACGATCATCGTTCGTCAGGTCGAAGCCGAAGCAGCCGCTTAAGGGCGCAGGAGAACACGATGGGTCAAAAGATCAATCCGATCGGTCTGCGTCTCGGCATCAACCGCACCTGGGATTCCCGCTGGTTCGCCGGCAAGCAGGAATACGGCAAGCTGCTGCACGAAGACGTCAAGATCCGTGAGATCCTGCACAAGGAGCTCAAGCAGGCGGCCGTCGCCCGCATCGTGATCGAGCGTCCGCACAAGAAGTGCCGCGTCACCATCCACTCGGCTCGTCCGGGCGTGGTGATCGGCAAGAAGGGCGCCGACATCGACAAGTTGCGCAAGAAGGTCGCGGACATCACCTCGTCCGACGTCGTCATCAACATCGTCGAAATCCGCAAGCCGGAGCTCGATGCGACGCTGGTGGCCGAGTCGATCGCGCAGCAGCTCGAGCGCCGCGTGGCGTTCCGCCGTGCCATGAAGCGCGCTGTTCAGTCGGCGATGCGTCTCGGCGCGGAAGGCATCCGCATCAACTGCTCGGGACGTCTGGGCGGTGCGGAAATCGCGCGCATGGAGTGGTACCGCGAAGGTCGCGTGCCGCTGCACACGCTGCGCGCCGACATCGACTACGGCGTTGCGACCGCGTTCACGACCTTCGGCACCTGCGGCGTCAAGGTCTGGATCTTCAAGGGCGAGATCCTCGAGCACGATCCGATGGCTCAGGACAAGAGAATGGCCGAAGGCGAGACGGGTGGCAGTGGTGATCGTGGTGGCCGTCAGCGCCGCGATACGGCTGCAGCCTAAAGCCGCACAGGAATTTGAGGGCTTAAAGCCATGATGCAACCTAAGAAAACGAAGTTCCGGAAGGCGCATAAGGGCCGCATCCACGGCGTTGCGTCTTCGGGCGCGACGTTGGCGTTCGGCCAGTTCGGCCTGAAGGCGACGGAGCCTGAGCGCGTCACCGCGCGCCAGATCGAAGCCGCTCGCCGCGCGCTGACCCGCCACATGAAGCGCGCCGGCCGCGTCTGGATCCGCGTGTTCCCCGACGTTCCGGTGTCGAAGAAGCCGGCCGAAGTCCGCATGGGCTCCGGCAAGGGTTCGCCGGAATTGTGGGTCGCGCGCGTCAAGCCGGGCCGGGTGCTGTTCGAGATCGACGGCGTCAACACCCAGACGGCGCGTGAGGCGCTGACCCTGGCGGCCGCCAAGCTGCCGATCAAGACGCGCTTCGTCGAGCGCATTGCGGAGTAATGGCCATGGCCCAGATGAAGATCGAAGACATCCGCGCGATGAGCCCCGACCAGCAGGACGACGCCGTCCTGAACCTGAAGAAGGAGCGCTTCAACCTGCGCTTCCAGCGCGCCACCGGGCAGCTCGAGAACACCTCGCGCCTGCGCGAGGCTCGCCGTGATATCGCCCGGATCAAGACCGTCGCCGCGCAGACGCGCGCGAAGAAGAAGTAAGAGGCTTACGAAGATGCCGAAACGTACTTTGCAGGGCGTGGTCGTCAGCGACAAGCAAGCCAAGACCATCGTGGTGCGCGTTGATCGCCGCTTCACGCACCCGATCTACAAGAAGACGATCCGCCGTTCGAAGAACTACCACGCGCACGACGAGAGCAACGAGTTCAAGCCGGGCGACATGGTGTGGATCGAGGAATCGAAGCCGATTTCGAAGTTGAAGCGCTGGGTCGTGATCCGGGGCGAACACAAGAAAAGCGCCTGATCTGTTGGCTTTAGCCGACTGACTTCAGGGAAATGTTGAGCGCCGGCTGGGCTGGCGCAAAGAGAAGAGGACGAGGTGCATCAATGATTCAGATGCAGACCAACCTCGACGTGGCCGACAATTCTGGCGCACGCCGTGTCATGTGTATCAAGGTGCTCGGGGGCTCCAAGCGCCGCTACGCCACGATCGGCGACATCATCGTCGTTTCGATCAAGGAAGCAATTCCGCGTGGCAAGGTGAAGAAGGGCGACGTGATGAAGGCCGTCGTGGTGCGCGTCCGCAAGGACATCCGCCGCGCCGACGGTTCGGTCATCCGCTTCGACCGTAACGCCGCCGTCCTGATCAACAACCAGTCCGAGCCGGTCGGCACCCGTATCTTCGGGCCCGTGCCGCGCGAGCTGCGCGCGAAGAACCACATGAAGATCATCTCGCTCGCGCCGGAGGTGCTGTGATGGCTGCCAAGATCCGCAAGGGCGACAAAGTCGTCGTGCTGACCGGCCGCGACAAGGGCCGCACCGGCGAAGTGTTCGAAGTGCGTCCCGACGCCGGCACGGCGCTCGTGCGCGGCATCAACATGGTCAAGCGTCACCAGAAGCAGACGCAGGCCCAGGAGGGCGGCATCATCTCGAAGGAGTCGCCGATCCAACTGTCCAACATCGCGTATGTCGGCAAGGACGGAAAGCCGACCCGCGTCGGATTCAAGATTCTGGCGGACGGCAAGAAGGTCCGCATCGCCAAGAGCTCGGGAGCTGAGATCGATGGCTGAGGCCGCTTACACCCCGCGCCTGCGCGCGGAATACGATGCGAAGATCCGCACGGCCATGACCGAGAAGTTCGGTTATGAGAACGTCATGCAGGTTCCTCGCCTGGACAAGGTCGTGCTGAACATGGGCGTTGGCGATTCCGTCAACGATCGCAAGAAGGCCGAGACCGCCGCTGCCGAGCTGACCCAGATCGCCGGCCAGAAGGCGATCGTGACCTATTCGCGGATCGCGATCGCGACCTTCAAGCTGCGTGAAAACCAGCCGATCGGCTGCAAGGTCACGCTGCGCAAGGCCCACATGTACGAGTTCATCGATCGCCTGGTGACGGTCGCGCTGCCGCGCGTCCGCGACTTCCGCGGCCTGAACCCGAAGAGCTTCGACGGCCGCGGCAACTACTCGCTCGGCATCAAGGAGCACATCATTTTCCCCGAGATCGACTTCGACAAGGTCACGGAAGCCCGCGGCATGGACATCACCGTCTGCACCACGGCCAAGACCGACGAAGAGGCGAGGGCCTTGTTGACCGCTTTCAATTTCCCGTTCCGGCAGTGAGACGCTGACCTAAAGCCTCTCAAACGCGGATACCCAGGAGCCAAGCATGGCAAAGAAGAGTTCAGTCGAGAAGAACAACCGGCGCAAGCGGATGGTGAAGAACGCCGCTCCGAAGCGCGAGCGGTTGAAGGCGATCATCGCCGACAAGAAGCTGCCGATGGAGGAGCGGTTCGCCGCGACCCTGAAGCTGGCGGAAATGCCGCGCAATTCGTCGGCAACCCGCATCCGCCTGCGTTGCGAGCTGTCGGGTCGTCCGCGCTCGAACTACCGCAAGAACAAGCTGTCCCGTATCGCGCTGCGCGAACTTGGCTCCAAGGGCATGGTCCCGGGCCTCGTGAAGTCCAGCTGGTAAGGAGGGTCGTTTAGATGTCTACGCACGATCCAATCAGCGATCTGATCACCCGTATCCGCAACGCGCAGATGCGCGCCAAGAGCAAGGTCTCCACGCCTGGTTCGAAGATGCGCGAGAACGTGCTCGAGGTCTTGAAGACCGAGGGCTACATCCGCGGTTACGCCACGCTCGAGCACTCCTCGGGCCGCAGCGAGATCGAGATCGAGCTGAAGTATTTCGACGGCGAGCCCGTCATCCGCGAGATCGAACGTGTTTCCAAGCCCGGGCGTCGCGTCTACGCCTCGGTGAAGAACCTGCCGCGGGTCAACAACGGGCTCGGCATTTCGGTGTTGTCGACGCCGAAGGGGATCATGGCCGACCACAGCGCGCGCGACGCGAATGTGGGCGGTGAAGTCCTCTTCACGGTGTTCTGAGAAGGATTTTTGATCCATGTCACGTGTTGGCAAAAGGCCTGTGCCGGTTCCGTCGGGTGTGACCGCGACCGTCGATGGGCAGACCGTCAAGATGAAGGGCCCGAAGGGCCAGCTTCAGTTCGTCGTCCATGACGACGTCGAGGTGAAGCTCGAGAACGGCCAGGTGAAGGTGAACCCGCGGGTCGAGACCAATCGCGCCCGGGCGCTGTACGGCACCGCTCGCGCCCAGGTCGCGAATCTGGTCGAAGGCGTCACCAAGGGCTTCGAGAAGAAGCTCGAGATCACCGGCGTCGGCTACCGCGCCGCGATGCAGGGCAAGAACCTGCAGCTCGCGCTCGGTTACAGCCACGACGTGGTCTATGCGATCCCGGAAGGGATCACGATCACGGTGCCGAAGCCGACCGAGATCACGGTAACCGGCAGCGACATCCAGCGCGTCGGCCAGGTCGCCGCCGAGATTCGCTCCTATCGTCCGCCGGAGCCCTACAAGGGCAAGGGCGTGAAGTATGTTGGCGAATTCATCTTCCGCAAGGAAGGCAAGAAGAAGTAACGGAGCCGGTCATGTCGAAAGCCAAGGTTACGAATGCCCGGCGCAAGCGCAGTGTACGGCTGAAGCTGCGCCGCTCCGGTGGTGGTCGTCCGCGCCTGTCGGTGTTCCGCTCGTCCAAGCACATCTACGCCCAGGTCATCGACGACCTGAAGGGCGAGACGCTGGCCTCAGCCTCGTCGCTCGAGAAGTCGATGCGCGACGGCGGCAAGACCGGCGCCGACATCGATGCGGCGAAGGCGGTCGGCAAGCTGCTGGCCGAGCGCGCTGCCGAGAAGGGCGTCAAGGAAGTCGTGTTCGATCGCGGCAGCTACCTCTACCACGGGCGCGTCAAGGCTCTCGCCGACGCAGCGCGTGAGAGCGGGCTGAGCTTCTAACAGAATTTGAGGATTGAGGCGCAAGCCTCTGAAGGATTGGAAAAATGGCAGAACGCGAACAACGTGGTGGACGCGATCAACGCGGCGGCGGCGGACGTGAACGCAGGGAGCGCGAGGAGCGCGACAGCGAGTTCGTCGACAAGCTCGTCCACATCAACCGCGTGGCCAAGGTCGTCAAGGGCGGCAAGCGCTTCGGTTTCGCAGCGCTGGTCGTGATCGGCGACCAGAAGGGCCGCGCCGGCTTCGGTCACGGCAAGGCGCGCGAAGTGCCGGAGGCGATCCGCAAGGCTACCGAGTCCGCCAAGCGCAACCTGACGCGCGTCTCGCTGCGCGAGGGCCGCACGCTCCATCACGACATCGCCGGCCGTCATGGCGCGGGCCGTGTCTACCTGCGTGCAGCTCCCGCCGGTACCGGCATCATCGCCGGCGGCCCGATGCGCGCCGTGTTCGAGACGCTCGGCGTCCAGGACGTGGTCGCCAAGTCGATCGGCTCGTCGAACCCCTACAACATGGTTCGCGCGACCTTCGACGCGCTGAAGCATCAGGATTCGCCGCGTTCGGTCGCAGCCCGCCGCAACATCAAGGTGTCCACTCTGCAGTCGCGCCGTATCGGTGGCGATGCCGAGGCGGCTGCCGACTAACGGAAGCTTTCGGAGTAGACTCCCATGGCCAAGGCCGCAAAGACGATCAAGCTCGAGCAGACGGGCAGCGCGATCCGCCGCCATCACTCGCAGCGCTCGACGCTGATCGGGCTCAAGCTCAACAAGATCGGCCGCACCAGCGAACTGCCGGACACTCCGGCGGTCCGCGGCATGATCGAGAAGGTTCACCATCTCGTTCGCATCGTCGACGAGAAGTAAATAAGGAGAAGGGCGATGAAGCTCAGCGATATCGCCGACAACGCCGGCTCGCGCAAGAAGCGTATGCGCGTCGGCCGTGGCATTGGTTCGGGCAAGGGCAAGCAGTCCGGCCGCGGTGGCAAGGGCCAGACCGCGCGTTCGGGCGTGCGCATCAAGGGTTTCGAAGGCGGCCAGATGCCGATGCATCGCCGTCTGCCCAAGCGCGGCTTCAACAACATCTTCCGCGTCGAGTTCGCCGAGATCAATCTCGACCGGCTGCAGGAAGCGGTCGATGCCAAGAAGATCGACGCCGGCAGCGTCGTGAACGTCGAGGCCCTGGTGAAGGGCGGCGTGCTGCGCCGGCCTAAGGGTGGCCTGCGGCTGCTCGGCCGCGGCGAGCTCAAGTCCAAGCTCAACATCGAAGTCCACGGCGCCACCAAGACCGCGATCGCCGCGGTCGAGAAGGCCGGCGGCTCGGTGAAGATCCTCGCCCCTGCCAAGGAAGAAGGCGAGGCGGCGTAACAACTGCGTCATTGGCCCGCGGCTCGCGGGCCTTTACGCGTGCGGGACGTGGACTTATCGAAGCCGAGCCCCAGATAATGTCCGGTGTCCGGTATAATGTAGCCCGGCCGCGGGCATGACGGCGCAACAGGCGGCGGGAGAAAGTCCAAGATGGCCTCTGCAGCGGAACAACTGGCAGCCAATCTCAATTTCGGTGCGTTTGCCAAGGCTGACGAACTGAAGAAGCGCATCTGGTTCACCCTGGGTGCGCTGCTCGTTTATCGGCTCGGGACCTACATCCCGCTCCCCGGCATCGATCCCAATATCTGGGAGCAGGTGTTCCGCTCCCAGGCGGGCGGCATCCTCGGCATGTTCAACATGTTCGCCGGCGGCGGCATCCACCGCATGGCGATCTTCGCCTTGAACATCATGCCGTATATCTCGGCCTCGATCATAATCCAGCTCCTCACCACCGTCTCGCCGCAACTCGAGGCGCTGAAGAAGGAAGGCGAGTCCGGCCGCAAGCTGCTGAATCAGTACACCCGCTACCTCACGGTGATCCTGGCCGCGTTCCAGTCCTACGGCATCGCGGTGGGCCTCGAGGGCGCCGGCAATGTCGTCAGCGACCCTGGCCTGTTCTTCCGCCTGTCCACGGCGATCACGCTGACCGGCGGCACCATGTTCCTGATGTGGCTGGGCGAGCAGATCACCTCGCGCGGCATCGGCAATGGTATCTCGCTGATCATTCTCGCCGGCATCGTCGCCGAGCTGCCCGCCGCGCTCGCCAACATGCTCGAACTCGGCCGTCAGGGCGCGATGTCGACCGGCCTGATCCTGGTCGTGATCATCATGGCGGTCGCCGTGATCGCCTTCATCGTGTTCATGGAGCGCGCGCAGCGCCGCCTCCTGATCCAGTATCCGAAGCGCCAGGTCGGCAACAAGATGTTCGAGGGCCAGTCCTCGCATCTGCCGCTCAAGCTCAACACCTCCGGCGTGATCCCGCCGATCTTCGCGTCCTCGCTGCTGCTGCTGCCGACCACGGTGGCGAACTTCAACGCGGGCAGCGGGCCGGAATGGTTCCAGTGGATCACGACCCAGCTCGGCCATGGCCGTCCGCTGTTCCTGATCATGTATCTGGCGCTGATCGTGTTCTTCGCCTTCTTCTACACCGCGATCGTGTTCAACCCGACCGAGACCGCGGACAATCTGAAGAAGCACGGCGGCTTCATTCCGGGCATCCGTCCCGGCGAGCGCACCGCGGAATACATCGACTACGTGCTCTCGCGCATCACCGTGCTCGGCGCGGTCTATCTGGCGATCGTCTGCTTGATCCCGGAGATCCTGATCTCCTACGCCTCGGTGCCGTTCTACTTCGGCGGCACCTCGCTGCTGATCGTGGTCAGCGTCACCATGGACACGGTGGCACAGGTGCAGGGTTATCTGTTGGCGCATCAGTACGAAGGCCTGATCCGCAAGTCGAAGCTCCGCGGCCGCCGTAGATGAGCAGGGAGCTCGCGCGCCGGATCGCTTTCACGATTGGCGCGCTGCTCCTCTTCAGGCTCGGCACCCAGATCCCGGTCCCGGGGGTGAGCACGTCTAGCTTCTCGCCGACGTCGGACCTGATCGCCCGTCTCTCGCTCTTTGCGCTCGGCCTCATTCCCTATCTGACCGCTGCGATCCTCATCCGGCTGCTGTCCGTGGTCTGGCGCGGCCTGAATACGCTCGAACGGTCAGGCGAGCGCGGCCGGCGCAGGATCGCCCGTGCCACGCTCGGACTCACGCTGGCTCTTGCTGCCTTTCAGGCCTACGGCATCGCCACCGCGCTGACGTCCATCCCAGGGCTGGTCAAGAATCCCGGCGGCTGGTTCGTGGTGACGGCTACGGCCTCCATGGTCGGCGGCGTCTTCGTGCTGGTATGGCTGAGCGAACAGATCACCCGCTACGGCATCGGCAACGGCTTGGCGCTGATCTTGAGCCTCGGCATTCTCGTCTCCATTCCGCCGGACGCTGCCGCCATCGTGGAACTCGTGCGGAGAGGAGCGATCTCGGGCAATCTCGTCTTCGCCCACGCCGTGTTCTGGATCGTGACCGTCGCTGTGATCGTGCTCGTCGAAGGTGCGCGGCGAAATGTGCGCGTCGAATTCGGCGCGCTCAGCGTTGGAGCGCGGCAACTGCCGGCGCGCGACGCCGTGCTGCCGATCAAGCTCAACAGCGCGGGCTTTCTGATTCCGGTCACCGCGGCGCCGTGGATCTTCTTTCTGCCGCTCGCCCTTGCGGGCCTCATCCTTGGCGGCGATCATCCCCTGGTCGCCGCGGCGTACCGGCATCTTCAGCTCGGGCAGCCGGCGCATCTCATCCTCGTGTCGATCGCCGTGTTCGTGCTGGCATTCATCTACACTGCCTACGTCGTCGATCCCGAGCACGCGGCCAAATCCCTGGCCGCGCGCGACGGCACGATTCCCGGTGTCGCACCGGGCGCGGCGACCGCCGACTATCTCGATCGCGTCGTGTCATTGACGACAGTCGTCGGAGCCGTCTACCTGACTGTGTTGCAGTTGATTCCGGAGGTCTTCGAGCTTTACGGGATCGGGCTGCCTTATAGTATGATGATCAATGGCGGTGGGGCGCTGGTTGTGGTTTGCACCGCTCTTGATATCAAAGCACAGGTGCGCGACGTATCGCTCACCAATCCGGGGGGCGTACGCCGATGAGAATTATACTTCTGGGACCGCCGGGGTCGGGCAAGGGGACCCAGGCGCAGTTGCTGGTGCAACGCTATGGCATCGTCCAACTCTCGACCGGCGAGATGCTGCGTGCCGCGGTTGCGGCCGGTACGCCGGTCGGGCTGAAGGCCAAGGAGATCATGGCCAGCGGTGGTCTCGTACCCGACGAGGTCGTGGTCGGAATCATCTCCGATCGGATCGACCAGCCGGACGCCAAGAACGGTTTCATCCTCGACGGTTTCCCGCGCACCGTGCCGCAGGCCGAGGCGCTGGACGAGCTGCTCAAGCACAAGCACCTCAAGCTCGACGCCGTGATCGAGCTTCGCGTCAACGAGAGCGCGCTGCTGAATCGTGTCGAGACCCGCGTCGCCCAGATGCGTGAGCGCGGGGAGGAGGTCCGACTCGACGACACGCCGGAGGTCCTGACCAAGCGGTTAGCCAGCTACCGCAACCAGACGGAACCGCTGATTCACTACTATTCCGAGCGGCGCAAGCTTTCGACCATCGACGGTATGATGGCCATCGACGAGGTCACCCGCGCCATCCATCGCCAGCTCCTGGCGCTGGGGGCGGTCGAGCCCAAGACCCACGCCAAAAGCGCAGCCAAGGCGGGCCCGGCCAAGAAGGCCAAGGCGAGCAAGAAAGCCAGGAAAACAGCCAAAAAGCCGGCCAAAACGACCAAAAAACCCGCCAAATCGGCCAAAAAGGCCGCCAAGACGGCGGTGAGGGGCCCCAAGAAGACGGCCAACAAAGCCGGCAAGAAGGCGGCCAGGAAGACCGTCAAGAAAGCGGCGAAAAAGGCAGCCCCAAAGACCGCCAAGAAGGCTGTCAAAAAGGGTGCCAAGAAGGCCGCAAAAAAGGTCACGAAAAAGCGAGCTAAGCGCTAGCAGCGGTTGACGAAAGCCCCTGGAATCCCCTAATAAGCCCCGCATCCAAGTCGGATAGTTTCAAACGATGCCGGGCCCCAGGAAGACTAGGGGTGGGCGTCGTGTTCGCGTTTGTGAACACCTGCCCGAGAAACCAAGCACTTAAAGACCGGTTCCTGACGAGGGATCGGCAACAGGAGAGAAGGCCGTGGCCCGTATTGCCGGCGTGAACATCCCGACCAACAAGCGCGTGCTGATCGCGCTCCAGTACATCCATGGCATCGGTCAGAAGATCGCCGGTGAGATCCTGGAGAAGGTGAAGATCCCCGTGGATCGTCGCGTCAATCAGCTGAGCGACGCCGAAGTGCTCCAGATCCGCGAAGTGATCGACCGCGACTATCTCGTCGAGGGCGACCTGCGTCGTGAGGTCGGCATCAACATCAAGCGTCTGATGGACCTCGGCTGCTATCGCGGCCTGCGTCATCGTCGCGGCCTGCCGGTGCGCGGCCAGCGCACCCACACCAATGCGCGCACGCGCAAGGGTCCGGCCAAGGCCATCGCCGGCAAGAAGAAGTAAGTTTTCGAATCCAATCGCGGCGTGTGGCGAACAGGGATGACCCGTTCGCCACGCGCCTTTCGTTCCACAGGTGTAGCCGCTGGCATTACGGCGGCGTTTGAGATCTTCAGGAAAGGTACTCCATGGGCAAGGAAGCCACCCGCGTTCGTCGTCGTGAGCGCAAGAACATCGCCTCCGGCGTCGCGCACGTGAACTCTTCGTTCAACAACACGACCATCACCATCACCGACGCGCAGGGCAACACGATTGCATGGTCTTCCGCCGGCACGATGGGCTTCAAGGGCTCGCGCAAATCGACCCCGTACGCCGCGCAGGTTGCCGCCGAGGACGTGTCCAAGAAGGCGCAGGAGCACGGCATGCGCACGCTGGAAGTCGAAGTCGCAGGTCCCGGTTCGGGCCGCGAGTCGGCGCTCCGCGCGCTTCAGGCCGCAGGCTTCACCGTCACCTCGATCCGTGACGTGACCACGATCCCGCACAACGGTTGCCGTCCCCGCAAGCGTCGGCGCGTTTGATCCCGAGTTGCGGGCGCATTGGCGCCCGCAATGACTTTTCTAAGAAGCCGCGGGAATGATCTGCGGCCTTTCTCCAACGCCAGTATTTGAACTCTCAAATTGACTGGCCTGTATGGGTGAAACAGTGACGATCCAGAAAAATTGGCAAGAACTGATTCGACCGAACAAGCTCCAGGTCACGCCCGGCAGCGATTCGAACCGTTTCGCGACCATCGTCGCCGAGCCGCTTGAGCGCGGCTTCGGCCAGACGCTCGGCAACGCGCTGCGCCGTATCCTGCTCTCCTCGCTCCAGGGCGCGGCGGTGCAGTCGGTGCACATCGACGGCGTGCTGCACGAGTTCTCCTCGATCGCTGGCGTTCGTGAGGACGTCACCGACATCGTGCTCAACATCAAGGACATCTCGATCAAGATGCAGGGCGAAGGCCCCAAGCGCATGGTCGTGAAGAAGCAGGGTCCGGGCGTCGTCACCGCCGGCGATATCCAGACCGTCGGCGACGTCGTGGTGCTGAACCCCGATCTGCAGATCTGCACCCTCGACGAGGGCGCGGAGATCCGCATGGAGTTCACGGTCGCCACCGGCAAGGGCTACGTACCCGCCGAGCGCAACCGCCCCGAGGACGCGCCTATCGGCCTGATCCCGGTCGACAGCCTGTACTCGCCGGTCCGCAAGGTTTCCTACAAGGTCGAGAACACCCGCGAGGGCCAGATCCTCGACTACGACAAGCTGACCATGACGATCGAGACCAACGGCGCGATCTCGCCGGATGACTCCGTGGCTTACGCCGCGCGCATCCTGCAGGATCAGCTCAACGTGTTCGTCAACTTCGAAGAGCCGCGCAAGGAAGTCGCCCAGGAGATCATCCCGGACCTCGCCTTCAACCCGGCCTTCCTCAAGAAGGTGGACGAGCTCGAGCTGTCTGTGCGTTCGGCCAACTGCTTGAAGAACGACAACATCGTCTACATCGGCGACCTCGTGCAGAAGAGCGAGGCGGAAATGCTCCGCACTCCGAACTTCGGCCGCAAGTCGCTGAACGAGATCAAGGAAGTGCTGGCCCAGATGGGTCTGCATCTCGGCATGGAAGTGCCGGGCTGGCCGCCGGAGAACATCGACGAGCTCGCCAAGCGCTTCGAGGATCACTACTGAGCGAATGGCGAATAGGGAGTGGCGAATAGCGTTGTGAGACGACTATTCGCCATTTCGCTACTCACCACTCGCTTCTAACGGGCGAACGCAGGCAGCCCACCTGAGCAACATGTCCGACGAACCGTCGCGGCAGTTTTTACGTAAGGAATAGTCACATGCGTCACGGCAAGGTTCATCGGAAGCTCAACCGCACTGCCGAGCATCGCCGCGCGATGTTCGCCAATATGTGCGCCGCGCTGATCAAGCACGAGCAGATCGTCACCACGCTGCCGAAGGCGAAGGAATTGCGTCCGATCGTCGAGAAGCTCGTCACCCTCGGCAAGAAGGGCGGGCTGGCCATGCGCCGCCAGGCCATCTCCGAGATGCGCGACAAGGACCAGGTCAAGAAGCTGTTCGACGTGCTGGCGCCTCGCTACAAGGATCGCCAGGGCGGCTACACCCGCATCATCAAGGCCGGCTTCCGCTACGGCGACAATGCCGCGATGGCCGTGATCGAGTTTGTCGATCGCGACGTCGATGCCAAGGGCCAGGATTCCGGTCCGGTGCAGGAGAAGGAAGCCGAGGCGGCGTAAGCCGATCGGTATTGAATTCAGAGAGCGGCGCCTTCGGGCGCCGCTTTTTTTTGGCCGGCGCCGGTACCTTATCGGTGCTTGCGGTATCGTCCCGGCTTTCGCCGTGACGACGAGCCCATGTCTTTCTCACGCCTGAGTGAGCGCCAATTGCGGTCTCATGTCGAGAGCCCGATATTTCCACCGACATCGATGGAGATGAGACATGAAGATCGACCTTTCCGGAAAGACCGCCCTCGTGACCGGCTCGACCGCCGGCATCGGCCACGCCATCGCCAAAGGCCTCGCGGCCTCAGGTGCGAGTGTCGTGATCAACGGGCGCGGCCAGGACAAGGTCGATGCCGCCGTGCGCAAGCTGGAAGGGACGGGCGCGAAGGTGCGCGGTATCGCCGCCGACGTCTCGACCGCAGCGGGCTGCAAGGCGCTCGTTGCGGCGCTGCCAGAAGTCGACATCCTCATCAACAATGCCGGCATCTTCGAGCCCAAGGACTTCTTCGAGATTCCGGACGATGACTGGAGCCGCTTCTTCGAGGTCAACGTCATGAGCGGCGTGCGGCTGTCGCGCGCTTATCTGAAGGGCATGCTCAAGCGCAATTGGGGCCGCATCGTCTTCATCTCATCAGAGTCCGGGCTCAACATTCCCGTCGAGATGATCCACTACGGCATGACCAAGACGGCCCAGCTCTCGGTCGCGCGCGGTCTGGCGCAGCTCACCCGCGGCACCGGCGTCACCGTCAATTCCGTGCTGCCGGGCCCGACAATGTCGGAGGGCGTCGAGACCTTTGTGAAGGATCTCGCGAAGCAGAACGGCCAGTCGGTCGACGAGGCTGCGGCCAATTTCGTCAAGCAGCATCGCCCGAGCTCGCTGCTGCAACGCTTCGCCAGCGTCGACGAGATCGCCAACATGGTGGTCTATGTTGCGTCGAAGGAGGCGTCCGCGACCAACGGTGCGGCGCTGCGGGCCGAGGGCGGCATCGTCAACACCATCGCCTGAGCCGCGCATGACAGCCTATGTGATTTCCGAAGTCGAGATGCGCGATCCCGAGGGGTTCGAAGCCTATCGTGTGCTCGCCGCAGAGACGATCGCGCAGTATGGCGGGCGCTATCTCGTCCGCGGCGGCAAGGCCGAGCTTGCCGAAGGCAACCTTCCAGCGAAGGCCATCGTCATCGTCGAATTCGCGTCGATGGCTCGGCTGAAGGAATGGTACGCCTCGCCGGAATATGCCGAGGCGCTCAAGCTGCGGCAGACCGCGCTGGAGCGGCGGCTGCTGTTCGTCGAGGGCGCGGCGGAAATATAGCTGCCGTAGGGTGGGCAAAGCGCCCACCAACTTTGATCGAGCGCGTCAAAGGTGAGTGGTGGGCACGGCGCTAATGCGCCTTTGCCCACCCTACGAGGCTTTCGCCTACCACCCCTCCAGCACAATCTTGCCGCGGGACTTGCCGCTCTCGAGCAGCGCATGCGCGCGCTTGAGGTTGGCGGCGTTGATCGTGCCAAAAGTCTGGTCGAGCGTGGTGCGCAGCACGCCCTTGTCGATGAGGTCGGCGACGTCGTTGAGCAAATGATGCTGCGCGATCATGTCTGATGTCTGGAACGAGGAGCGCGTGAACATCGATTCCCAGTGCACCGAAATCGCCTTGCCCTTGAACGTGCTCATGGTGAATTCCGGGGGATCGTCGATCAGGCCGAACCGGCCCTGTGGCGCCATGAACTCGGCGATCGCCTTGTAATGCTGATCGGTGAAGGTGAGGCTCGCCACCAGCGCGACCGGCGGCAGTTTCAATTTTTCGATCTGCTCCTTCATCGGCTTGCCGTGATCGATCACGGCGTGTGCGCCGAGATCGAGGCACCATTTTTGCGAGTCCGGCCGCGTCGCGGTCGCAAGCACCGTGAGGCCGGTGAGGCGGCGGGCGAGCTGGATCAGGATCGAGCCGACGCCGCCGGCGCCGCCCGTGATCAAGAGCGTACGCGGATCGACGCTCTTGCCGGGCACCGCGCCGAGCCGATCGAACAGCAATTCCCAGGCGGTGATGGAGGTGAGGGGAAGGGCGGCGGCTTGCGCGAACGACAGGCTCTTCGGCTTGTTGCCGACGATGCGCTCGTCGACCAGATGGAATTCGGAATTGGTGCCCTGGCGCAGGATCGAGCCGGCGTAAAACACCTCCTCCCCCGGCTTGAACAGCGTGACCTCGGGCCCGACCGCATCGACCACGCCGGCCGCGTCATAACCCAGGATCTTGGTCTCGCCCTCGGGCGGCGCTGCGCGCTTGCGCACCTTGTAATCGACAGGATTGGCCGAGATCGCCTTCACGGCGACGCGGATGTCGCGCCCTCCGGGCTCGGGCTTTGCGGTCTCGAAATCGATCAGCGCGTCCTGATCCTCGATCGGAAGCGATTTCTTGTAGCCGACGGCCTTCATGGCTTGTCTCCATCAGATGGGGCGCAGCTTGGCATGGGCGCGCCTAGCCTGCTAACTGTCGCGCTAGCTCCAATTTGGCAAGTACTGTAAATTCGGGGATATAGTCCCTGTTTGGATACTATTGGGAAAACACGCATGAAACGGCGCGAGTTTACCCGGCGCCCGGGCTGCTCGGTCGAGGCGACGCTGGACCTGATCGACGGCAAATGGAAGGGCGTGATCCTCTATCACCTCCAGAGCGGCACCCAGCGCTTCGGCGAATTGCGCCGCCGGATGCCCGGCATCACCCAGCGCATGCTGACGAAGCAGCTACGCGCGCTGGAGGAGGACAAGCTCGTCATCCGCAAGGTCTATGCCGAGGTGCCGCCGCGCGTCGAATACTGCCTCTCCGAACTCGGCGAGAGCCTCAGGCCGGTGATCGATATCCTCAAGGCCTGGGGCGAGAGCCACCAGCAGCGGCTGTCCGGTGCGTCGCCGCCGGCGATCGTGAAGAAGCCGAAGCGCGCAGCTTAGAGATCCGGGAGCGGCGTGCCGCTCCCGGGAGAGATACCCCTCAGAACGCGAACTGCGTGCGCATCGCGACCGCATCGAACTTCGAGCCGACATCTGCGGTCGCGATCGGCGAGGCTTGCCTCGACACCGTGCCGTGCAGATAGTCGAGCATGAAGCGGACGTTGCCGTTGACGTACCAGTTGAGTGCCAGCGTGTAGACGGTCTGTCGGCCGCCGGCGATGCCGGTCGCTGCGCCCAATTGATTGTTGAGGTCGACCGTCGAGAAGCGCCCCGCGATTTCCCACGCACCCCAGCCGCCGCCTTCGAGCGAGAACGGATGCGCCGGCTTGACGCCGCTATAGGCCGCGTTCGCCGCGTTGTAGCTGCGGCCTTCGCCCGTCAACACGTAGCCGGCCTGCGCGTAGCCACCCTGGAATTTCAGGCTGGGTGCGCCGACCAGCGGCACGCCGGTGTTGGCGGTCCGGTCGACATTGTACCAGAAGTACTCGCCCTGAACGATGAGCGGGCCGTAGGTTGCCGCGGCTTCGACGCTGTAGACCTGCGCGCCCGAGGCATTGGCGATCGCGCCGGTCGAGATCAGCGTGGTCGGATCGAGACGCAATTCCGGACGATCGCTGAGCGTGACGGTTTGCGTGTTGGCGATGAGATTGCGCGGCGGCTGGATCAGCCACTGGGCGTCGGCGCCGATATGCACCGAATAGTCCTTGCCGCTGATGGGGTTGCCGGCGATGCGCGCCACAGCACCGTATTGCTCGCTCGTGCCTGCCGGCGCCGCACTCGAAGCCGAGTGGATCGCGCCGGTCGAGGGTCCCGTGACATAGCCGCCGATCCAAAGCTGGTCGTTGTACCAGCGCGTACCGGCCGCGGAGCGGAAGTCGCCGGCGGCGATATTGGTGGCGATGATGCCGGCCGAGGCGCGCTCCATGAACATGATGTCGTTGGAGCTCGTGGCCTCATCGAGCGTGTAGGGCAGGTCCATGATGCCGGCTTCGATCGCCATCTTGCCGCCGAACGGCTTCAAGCCGGTGTAGCTGAGATAGGCGTTTTCGACGCCGGAGACGCCGCCGCCCGGCAGTGATCCAGGAGCCGTGCCGCCAAAACCGTCGGACGAGCCGCCAAAATCGTAGACCAGCGCGAAGTTCCAGTCGTTGAAGAATTTGCCGGTGACGCCAATGCGCGCGCGGCGGACGTTCTGGCCGCTGTCGAGCTTCTGCGGCACGGTCGCCGCCGTGTTCGGACGATAGTCATAGCCGCCGACATCCCAGTGCAGGCGGCTGGTGATGGCGACGCAATTGGCCTGATCGGCGGTGCAGATGGTCGGCCGGTTGTTCGGCATGGTCACGACGACGCCGGACGCAGGCGCCGGTCCCTTGACGGGGATCGCCGCGTTCGCATTGGCCACCACCGCCTTCGCCTCCGAGCGCGCTTCGGCTTTGGCTTCGGCCTTTGCTTCGGCTTTGGCTTTGGCCGTGGCCGCCGTGTTCGCGGCGGTCTGGCTCTGGAGCTTGTCGAGCTTCTGCTCCAGCATCTTCAACTGTTGTTTGAGCAGCGCGATCTCCTGTTCGCTGCTGCTTGCTGATTGGGCCTGGGCCTGCGAGGCCGCCAACGCTCCGGCGAGGCCGATCGCCGTGGCTGCAATCCTTATCCTGCTCACGTCATGACTCCATGGTTTGACCAATTCCCCAAGTCGCAGGCGGTGAGGCTAGGAACGATTGATGACTGCCCCGCGACGACGCGCATCGGTTGCGTGGGTTCCCACTGGTGCAAATTCGCCGCAACCGAATCCACCGTGAGCAAGAATGCAAGATGATGCGCGTCATGCCAATCCACGAGGCGAGGCAAATCGCCGTTTCGCACGTTTGGCTTGCAGGAAGCAGGCGCCCGATGAAGGCCGAATATTGCCGCCCGGCGCCCTTCTATTGGGGGGCGAACGCGCCTATATTCCGGCGTCTTTTCCAAGAGGTAGGAATGTTTCGATCGATCCGGACTGCCGTCGTCACGGCATTGTGCATAGGCTTTTCCGCCCACTTCAACCCGGCTGCGGCGCAGGACCGTCGAGTCCCGTCGTCGCCGGCCGAGCTGCGGCTGTCCTATGCGCCGATCGTGCAGCGGGTGCAGCCGGCCGTGGTCAACGTCTATGCCGCCAAGGTGGTGCAGAACCGCAACCCGCTGCTGGACGATCCGATCTTCCGCCGCTTCTTCGGCGTGCCGGGCCAGCAGCCCGAGCAGATGCAGCGCTCGCTCGGCTCCGGCGTCATCGTCGATGCGTCCGGCCTCGTCGTCACCAACGTCCACGTCATCGAGGGCGCCGACCAGGTGAAGGTGTCGCTGTCGGACAAGCGCGAGTTCGAGGCGGAGATCCTGCTGAAGGATACGCGCACCGATCTTGCCGTGCTGCGCCTGAAGGACACCAAGGAGAAATTCCCGACCCTCGATTTCACCAATTCCGACGAATTGCTGGTCGGCGACGTCGTGCTCGCGATCGGCAATCCCTTCGGCGTCGGCCAGACCGTGACTCACGGCATCATCTCGGCGCTGGCGCGCACGCAGGTCGGCATCACCGATTATCAGTTTTTCATCCAGACCGATGCGGCGATCAATCCCGGCAATTCCGGCGGCGCGCTCGTCGACATGGCTGGCAAGCTCGCGGGCATCAACACCGCGATCTATTCGCGCTCCGGCGGTTCGCAAGGCATCGGCTTTGCGATCCCTGCCAACATGGTGCGTGTCGTCGTCGCCTCCGCCAAGAGCGGCGGCAAGGCGGTGAAGCGGCCGTGGCTCGGGGCAAAATTGCAGGCGGTGACGCCCGAGATCGCCGAGAGCCTCGGCCTGCGCTCGCCGACCGGCGCGCTGGTCGCGAGCGTGGTGTCGAACGGCCCCGCCGCGAAGGCCGGCCTGAAATCCTCCGATCTCATCACCGGGATCGACGGCCAGACCGTGGATGATCCCAATGCCTTCGACTATCGCTTCGCCACCCGTCCGCTCGGCGGCAGCGCGCAGATCGACGTGCAGCGCAGCGGCAAGCCGCTCAAGCTGACGGTGGCGCTGGAGACCGCGCCCGATACGGGACGTAACGAGCTCGTCGTCACCGCGCGATCGCCGTTCCAGGGCGCGAAGGTTTCGACCATCACGCCGGCGGTGGCCGACGAGCTGCATCTCGACGCCGATACCGAGGGTGTCGTGATCACCGATCTCGGCGGCGACAGTGCGGCCGCAAATGTCGGCTTCCAGAAGGGCGATATCATTCTGGCGGTCAACAACCAGAAGATCAGCAGGACCGGCGACCTCGAGAAGGCGGCAGGTGAGCGCCCGCGCGTCTGGCGTATCACGCTGGTGCGCGGCGGCCAGCAGATCAACGTCACGCTGGGCGGATGAGTCCGAAGCGACCACAAACGCCAACGCTCTTTGCCGCGGCGGGGCTCGACCACGAAGCTCCGCATCCGCTGCCGGACCGGCTGCGCCCGCGCGCGCTGTCGGAGGTCGTCGGCCAGGACCACATCCTCGGTCCCGACGGTGCGCTGACGCGCATGCTGGAGACGCGCACATTGGGATCGCTGGTGTTCTGGGGCCCGCCCGGCACCGGCAAGACCACGGTGGCGCGGCTGCTGGCGGATGCGACGGACCTGCATTTCGAGCAGATTTCCGCGGTGTTCTCCGGCGTCGCCGATCTGAAGAAAGCCTTCGACGCCGCGCGCGCCCGCCGCGAGATGGGCAAGGGCACGCTTCTGTTCGTCGACGAGGTGCACAGATTCAACCGTGCCCAGCAGGATTCGTTTCTGCCCGTCATGGAAGACGGCACCGTAGTCATGGTCGGCGCCACCACCGAGAATCCGTCCTTCGAGCTCAACGCGGCGTTGCTCTCTCGCGCGCGCGTCTTGGTGTTTCGCTCGCTCGATGCCGCCGCGATCGAAAAACTGTTCGCGCATGCCGAGGAGGTCGAAGGCAAGAAGCTGCCGCTCGATGCCGAGGCGCGCGCGGTGCTGGTGCGCATGGCCGATGGCGACGGAAGGGCGTCGCTGACGCTTGCCGAAGAGGTTTGGCGTTCGGCGCGGGCGGACGAGATTTTCAATGCCGCGCAGTTGCAGGAGATCCTGCAGCGTCGCGCGCCGATCTACGACAAATCGGCCGATGGCCATTACAATCTGATCTCGGCGCTGCATAAATCGGTGCGCGGCTCCGATCCCGATGCCGCGCTGTATTATCTCGCGCGCATGTTAGATGCAGGCGAGGATCCGCTGTTCCTGGCCCGCCGCGTCGTGCGCATGGCGGTGGAGGACATCGGCCTTGCCGATCCGCAGGCGCTCGTCATCGCCAATGCGGCCAAGGACGCGTTCGACTTCCTCGGCCATCCCGAAGGCGAGCTCGCCATCGCGCAGGCCGTCGTCTATCTCGCCACCGCGCCGAAATCGAACGCGGTCTACACCGCCTTCGGCACGGCGATGCAGGTCGCCAAGCAGGCCGGCTCGCTGCTGCCGCCAAAGCACATCCTCAATTCCCCGACCAAACTGATGAAGTCCGAAGGCTACGGCGCGTCTTACGAATACGACCACGACGCCCCCGATGCCTTCTCCGGGCAGGACTACTTTCCGGAAGCCCTGGGCCGCCAGACCTTCTACGACCCACCCGAGCGCGGCTTCGAGCGCGAGATCAGGAAGCGGTTGGATTACTGGGCCAAGCTGCGGAAGGAGCGGGGCGGCTCGCGCTAAAAACGGCCATTTCGCCGTGACGGGACCCGGCTTTTAGGGTACGCAGGCAACCATGAGCCGCCGCATCAAAAGAACCGATCCAAAGCCCCGCTCGCGCGACGAGCGCAAGGAATCCCGCCCGTTCAAGGCGCGTAGCGCGAAGACCGCGGGACCGCGGCCGGGTGGCAAGCCCGGCGGCAGCAAGCCGCCGCGTTTTGCCGGCGAGCGTGCCGAGCGGCGCGCGCCCAAGGCTAGGCTGGAGAAGGCTGAGTTGGAAAGGGCCGCGCCCGAGAAGCCCGTCGAGGCGCTGCTGCCGGCCAAGGTGCAGACCGTCAAGGTGACTGCCGACGAGAACAACATGCGCGTCGATCGTTTCCTCGAGGCGCGCTTTCCCGGCCTGTCGTTCTCCCACATCCAGCGCGTCGTCCGCAAAGGCGAGTTGCGCGTCGACGGCAAGCGTGTCGACAGCAAGGACCGCCTGGAGGAGGGCCAGAGCGTCCGCATTCCGCCGCTCAAGCTCGACACGCCGAAGGCCGTCGGCGAGCTCTCGGAAGCCGCCCAGAAGACGCTCAAGACGCTGAAGGAGATGACGATCTTTGAGGACGACGACGTCCTCGTCCTGAACAAGCCGGCCGGCCTTGCCGTGCAGGGCGGCTCGGGCATGACGCGGCACATCGACCAGATGCTGGAGGTGATGCGCGATTCAAAGGGGCAGAAGCCGCGCCTGGTGCATCGTATCGACCGGGAGACGTCAGGCTGTCTGCTGGTCGCCAAGACGCGCTTCGCCGCTTCGCATCTGACCGGCGCGTTCCGCTCGCGCTCGGCGCGAAAAACCTATTGGGCGCTGGTGCCGGGCCTGCCGAAGCCGAAGCAGGGCCGCATCTCGACCTTCCTGGCCAAGGAAGAGAGCGAGGACGACACCATCATGCGCATCGCCCAGCATGGCGACGAGGGCGCGAGCCACGCGGTGACCTATTATGCGGTGGTCGAGACCGCCGGCAACAAGCTGACCTGGGTCTCGCTGAAGCCGGTGACAGGCCGCACACACCAGCTGCGCGCCCACATGGAGCATATCGGCCATCCCATCGTCGGCGATCCCAAATATTTCAACATCGAGAACTGGCAGCTGCCAGGCGGCCTGCAAAACCGGCTGCATCTGCTGGCACGCCGCATCGTCATTCCGCATCCGCGCGGCGGCGTGATCGACGCCACCGCGCCGTTGCCGCCGCACATGCAGCAGTCGTGGAATCTGCTCGGGCTGGATGCAAGCCGGTTTGATCCGATCGAGAACGCGCCGGAGGAGTAGGCTCCGCTGCTAACCCCGTCATTGCGAGCGGAAGCAGCGATGTTCATCCGCTCACTTCCGAAACTGCTCCAGAAACATCCGCAGACTGTCATGCGCGCTCTCGATGTCCGTGATCAGCCAGCCCTCGGGGCCGTCGACCAGGACGAAGTTCAGCGCGACCTTCCGGCCGCGATTGTCGAAATTCGCCGCGACATAGGTCTTGTCGTATTGCCTGCGCACGACCGCGATCGTAACAGGGCCGAGCTGCCAGCTCGGGCTCTGCACCAGGAAGTCGTAGGGCTCGACCCGGGGCGCGCTCCAGGCCTTGCGCAGGGGCGCATCGAAGAAATGCCGGGCGGTCGCCGCATCCCGCGGCAGGCCTTTGGACAGCTCCGGCGCGCCGTCGCCGTAATGGGCGTAGACGTTGCGGACCAGCGATTCCGGGGTGCGAAAGCCTGCTTCCGCCGCGGCCAGCCATAGCCCGGTCAGCAGGGCCGCAATGCCCGCAAGTTCCCTCATGCCCACGCTCGCTTTATCGGCCGCCGCTCTTATCTTAAAGGCCTAGCATCCAGCGACCGGGACCGAAAACTCACATGCGCGAATTGTTCGAAGAAGCAGCAGGGCAGCCCCCGCCGGATCCGCGGGAATCGGCGCGCGCGTCCGCACGCCCGCCGCAGCGCAAGCGCTTCTACAAGGAGGCGCGCGCGACCGAAGCCGAACGCGGTTTCGCCATCACGCTCGACGGCAAGCCGATCCGCACGCCCTCCGGCCGCCAGGTGGTGATTCCGTCGCGCGCGCTCGCCGATGCGGTGGCCGCGGAATGGGCGGCTCAGGGCGAGAGCATCGACCCCGTGACCATGCCGCTGACGCGGATCGCCAACAGCGTGGTCGAGGGCGTGGTCGATAAGGTCGAGCTGGTCAGCGACGACCTCGCGAAATATTTCGAGTCCGATTTGCTGTTCTATCGTGCCGGCCATCCCGAAGGGCTGGTCGCCCGCGAGGCCGCGCATTGGGATCCCGTGCTGTTCTGGGCCGCGGACACGCTGGGCGCGCATTTCATCCTGTCCGAGGGCGTCATGCATGTGAAGCAGCCCGACGAGGCGGTCGAGGCCGCGCGCGCGGCGCTGCCGGGCGACGCCTGGTCGGTCGCCGCGCTCCACGTGGTGACGACCCTGACCGGCTCGGCGCTGCTGGCGCTGGCGCTGGCTCATGGCGTGCGCGATGCTGGCCAGGTCTGGGCCGCCGCCCATGTCGATGAGGACTGGAACATCGACCAATGGGGCGTGGACGAGGAGGCTGCCAGCCGTCGGGCCACCCGTCTCAGGGATTTCGAGGCCGCCGTGGCGGTTCTGGCGGCGGCAAAGGCGTCCGCGGCCGAAGGTCCTTAACGAGAGGTTTACGACGGCGGCCTTAGGGTGTGGCCAGCGCTCCATGGGCCCCCTGAGATGCCGACGCCGGTCACTTCCATCCTCCCCGTCAGTGCCGCCAGCCCTGTGGCTGATGCGACGACGCGCGACCTCGTGCTGCAGGCCGGCAGCGTCGTCGATGCCAGGGTCGTCAGTGTGCTGGCCGACAATCTGGTGCGGATCGCGATCGCCAACCTTTCGATGGATGTGATGTCGGAGGTGGCGCTGACGCCTGGGCAGAATCTCCAGCTCGCGGTGTCGCAGAACGACGACACGATCCGGCTCGCCGTGATGAACGGGGCAGGGGAGTCAGCCGCCGATCAGATCACGCTGACGCCGCGTGCGGCTTCGCTGGTGGAAAGCCCGCCGCTGGCGCCGTCCGCGGCCGCGACACGCAACACGCTGACGCCATTGGAGCAGGTCGCCGTCACCGCGGCCTCGGCCGAGGCTGCCACAAAACAGGGCAGCCAGGCGCCGCTGTTCGCCAATCTGGCGTCCGTCGTCACCGGCAGCGATTTGCCTGCGGGCTTGAAGCAGGCGGTGCTGGACGTGCTGGCGCAGCAGACGCCGCTCAGTCCCGGGCTCGATGGCGCCGATGTCGAAACCGCATTCCAGAAATGCGGCTTGTTCTTCGAGGCTTCGCTGGCCGCGGGCGCGAGGCCGCCCGCCGGCACGACGCCCGACCTGAAGGCGGCGCTGCTGGTGCTGCGCCAGACGCTGACCACGCTCGAGACTGCCGCGCCACAGGGCGCTGCAATTCCGGCTGCGACGACGGGGACACCGCAGGTCGCCACTGCGCCTGCTCAGGCCGCAGGTGAAGCCGCGCAGTCCGCGTCCCCTTCCGGCCCCGAGATCGCGCAGACGTCGCGCAACGCCAATCTCGCGGCCGCGGTGCTGGCGGACGTTGTCGGCAACGCTCAGCAAGCCGCGATGCCGCGCACCATGTCCGCCGGCCTTGCCGCGAGCCTGCTGCAGGAGGCCACGCAAAACCTGCCGCGTCTGACCGGCAACGTTCCCGGCTCCAATAAGGCGGTGCCGGACGGCCACATCTTCGAAGCAGCCGCACGCGCGACGCCACCGCCGTTCCGCGGCGCATTGCCCTCGCCGCAGGCGATTGCCTCGCCCTCGCTCGCGCCGGACACGCCGCTTTCCGCAACCGTGCATCGCCTGCTCGACGACACCGACGCCGCGATCGCGCGGCAGACCTTGTTGCAAATCGCTTCGCTCCCCGATCGCACCGACGCCTCTGGCCACCGCATCGACCCGGCCGTGCCGCAGTGGAATTTCGAGATTCCGTTCGCAACGCCGCAGGGCACCGCGATGGCGCAGTTCGAGATCTCGCGCGATGGCGCTGGCGAATCCGCCGATGCCGCCAAGCGCGCCTGGCGCGCGCGCTTCTCGCTCAACGTCGAGCCGGCCGGCCCTGTGCACGCGCTGATCACGCTGAACGGCGACAAGACTTTCGTGCGGATGTGGGCGGAGCGGCCGGCGACGGTGCAGCAGCTCCGCGCCGGCATCGGCGAGCTCAATCAGGCGCTGACGCGAGCCGAGCTGAAGCCCGGCGACATTCTGGTCCGTGAGGGCACGCCGCCGCAGCCGGCACCGGCCCGCGCCGGCCACTTCCTGGATCGGGCGACATGAGCGACCCATCCAAGCTCGCCATCGCGCTGCATTACGAGAAAGGCTCTGGCGCGCCCGTCGTCGTCGCCAAGGGCAAGGGCACGATCGGCGAGAAGATCGTCGAGATCGCTAAGGCTCACGACATTCCGATCGAGGAGAACGAGGTTTTGGCCGGGGCGCTGTCCAAGGTCGAGCTCGGCGAGGAGATCCCGCCGGACCTCTACAAGGCCGTCGCCGAGGTGCTGGTGTTCGTGCTGCGGCTGTCGGGCCGGGGGCGATAGAACTCAACTGTCATCGTTTCACCACGGAGCGGCTGCATGGTCGCGCCGCTTTCATGACTCAATGGACATCGCTCTTGCTCACCCGCCGTTCTACCCTCGGCCTTCTCGCCGCATCCGCCATCCTGCCCCAGCGCGCGCTCGCCCATGTCGCGCCGCCGCGCAATGAGATCCGCGACAGTCTCGCAAAGCGCTTCACCGATCTCGGCACGGCGGGCACCTTCGTCGGCTACAAGGTGGAGGACTATCTGGTCGTCGCCAGCGACAAGGAGCGCTCGGGCGAGGGCAAGCTGCCGGCCTCGACCTTCAAGATTCCGAACTCGCTGATTGCGCTGGAGACGGGCGTCGTCACTGACCCCGACAAGGACGTGTTTGCCTGGGATGGCGTGAAGCGTTCGATCGAGGCCTGGAACAAGGATCACACGCTGCGTAGCGCGATCGCTGTCAGCGCAGTGCCGGTCTATCAGGAGATTGCGCGCCGGATCGGGCAGGAGCGCATGCAGAAATATGTCGACGAGTTCGACTACGGCAATCGCGACATCGGCGGCGGCATCGACCAGTTCTGGCTGACCGGGAATTTACGCATCGATCCGGTCGAGCAGATCGATTTCGTCGACCGGCTGCGGCGCCGCGCGCTGCCGATCAGCAAGCGCAGCCAGGATCTCGTCGCCGACATTCTGCCGGTGACCAAGGTCGGCGACAGCGTCATTCGCGCCAAGTCCGGACTACTGGGGGCCGAACGCGGCGAGCCGTCGCTCGGCTGGATGGTGGGCTGGGCCGAGAAGGGCGAGGCGCACACGGTGTTCGCGCTCAACATGGATTGCAAGGAGCCGCGACTCGTCGGCGAGCGCATGACGCTGACGCAAGCCTGCCTTTCCGAGATCGGCGCGATCTAGTGCTGTCAGTCGTGCAATCGTTCTCGTCGAGCGCAGCCGCCGTAGGGTGGGCAAAGGCGCGTAGCGCCGTGCCCACGATCTTTATGCCGTAAGCGACGATTCGTGGGCACGCTTCCGCCTTCGCTCTTCGAGCTACGGCGGACAAGTCGCTTTGCCCACCCTACGGCACCGGTGCAGGCCGAGATGCCTCTCACCCCAACTTGAACAACACCTGCAAGAACTCCTCCACCGCCTTGCGCGACTCGGCGGCCGTCTTCGGATTGCCGCCGACATGCGGGTTGAGCTCGACGCAGGCATCCTTGTAGCTGAAGGGCGCATTGGTATCACCGTTCATCAGCACGCCGCCGTCGCCTTCCTTGATCTGGCAATTGCGCACGGTCTGCGCATTGGCTGATACGGCCACGGTGTTGGCACCAAGCAGGCCGCTGTCGAACCCGTGCGCGCTATCAGGATATTCTGTCAGCACCACGTCGCGGCCCGCAGCCTTGAGCCGCTCGATGAAGGCCTTGCAGCTCTTGACGGGGTTGTAGTCATCAGGCGTGCCGTGGAAGATGCGGATCGGGCGCGCCGCGACCTCGTCGTCGCTCCGATACGTCGTCGAGCAGTCCGGATAGAACGGGATATAGGCGGCGAACTGGATGCCGGACTTGTTCCAGAGCTTGTTGAAGCGCGCGAGGCTAGCATAGAGCGTCGCCTGTCCGCCGCGCGAAAAGCCCATCAGCACGATGCGGTCCGGATCGACACGCGGGTGCTTTGCCAGAATTTCCAGCGAGCGGTAGATGTCGATGATCAAATTGAGCCGGCCGAGCAGGGCCTGATTTGGTCCCACCACCGTCAGCCCGCGGCCGGTGAAACCGTCGATCACGAAGGTCGAGATGCCCATGGCGTTGAACGCGTGCACCCAGGCCTCGGTGGTGGCGCCGACGCCGCTGGAACCGTGCATCAGCACCACGACGGGGAGTTTTCCGCTGCCTTGCGCGACGCGGAATTCGCCGGCGACTGTCACCGGCTTGCCGACCGTCGCATCGCCGCTGAGGAATTGCTGGTCGGAGAGGGTGAGCGAGGGGATCGGATAGATCTCGGCCCGGGTGGCGACTTCCTTCGGCAGGGATTGCGCGCTCGCCAGCTCAGTTGAAACGCAAAGCGCGATGAGCGCGGCTGCGATGCGGAATGCCGTCGGCATCGGATCCTCCCTGATGATTTTGATTCAGTAGAACAAGGGGCCCGCGCGCTGTCAATTTGACGCAAGGGGCGACCGCCTCAGGCGGTGTCCGCCTTCTTCGCCGTCAGCGCCTGGTCGATCGCAAAGCCGCCGATCTCGCTCATCGCCTGCGAGATCACGTCCCCCTTGCGGGCAAAGCCCGCGGAGAGGAAATCGAACTGCGTGCGCGCCAGCCGCAGCACCTCGATCGGTACCGAGACCGCGGTCGCGTTGAAGCTGTCGACGGAGGCGCGCAAGCCGTCCAGCTCGGTCGTGAGCTTGCCGATATGGCTCTCGGCATTCTGCATCACGCCGATCAGCTTGCCGCGCTCCGCATCGAAGGCGGCGCGCTCGGCGGCGGCTGCCGCGGTGACCTCGGCAAGTTGTGCGCGCAGCACCTCGATCTGGCCGACCATGGCATCGGAGGCGAGATCGGCGGCCTCGCGCAGCTCGGCGTTACGCGTGCTCGCATCCAGCTGCTCATGATAGAGCCGCTCGGCCGACATTGCCCGCTGTGCCAGCGACTCGATCAGGCTTGCGGCACGCAGCAGCATCTCGCCGTTCCGCCCCGACACCATGCTGGCCATCCGCCGCAGGAAGTCGATGGTTTGGGATGACGAGTTCGGCGGCAGGGGGACGACCGTCGCGGACATCTCAGTGATGCTTGCGTGATGCTCGAGCCAAGGCGTAATGACCGCCGCCGTACCAACTGAGCTCACGCAACATTCGGCGCCTGATCGCGAGCGCGAAGCAAGCCTGAATCGGCAGGCCCGGTCAACCGGGCCGGGCCACCAAATTCGCCGTCGTCAGGCGTCCTTTTGCCGCCCGATCCGGCCCAGATGGGTGAAGCCGAACCCGGCGGAATATTTCAGGCCATAGCCGAGCGCGCGGTCGATGCCGATATGGGCGAGCCAGATCAAGGCGATGGACAAGGTGAGCGGCGAGCCGAGGCCGAAGCCCAGCGTCAGCAGCGACACCGGCGCCATGTAGCTGTGGGCGGCGTTGTAGACCAGCGCGCCGAATTTGGCGTCGGACAGGTATGCCAGGAAGCTGAGATCGGGCACGAAGAAGAGCAGGGCAAAGACCAGCCAGGAGCCGTCCCAGGCCCAGTAAAGCATCACCATCCCGATAAACAGGGTGAGGCCCTCCAACCGCAGCAGAATGTTGACGCCGCCCGTCGCCGCACCAGTCTCGGCCATTCTCTCGTCCATGCTCGCCTCCCGGGCAAAACTTTGTAATCTCTCACGCTTTTAGCCCGGACAGGGCAGCTCTGCGGCGCGGAAAGGCGCTTTCCGGTCCGCAAAATGCCGTGTTAGAACCCCGCATCACTTAAGAACTGGCGGGAGCAAATGAAACACATCCTGGACGCCCTTGAAGATCGTCGCGCCGGCGCAAAGCTCGGCGGCGGGGAGAAGCGCATCGAGGCGCAGCACGCCCGCGGCAAGCTGACCGCGCGTGAGCGTATCGAGCTGCTGCTCGACAAGGGATCGTTCGAGGAATTCGACATGTTCGTCGAGCACCGCTCCACCGAGTTCGGCATGGAGAAGAACAAGGTGCCCGGCGACGGCGTCGTCACGGGATGGGGCACCGTCAACGGGCGCAAGACGTTCGTGTTCGCCAAGGACTTCACGGTGTTCGGCGGGTCGCTGTCGGAAACGCACGCGCTGAAGATCACGAAGCTCCAGGACATGGCGATGAAGGCGCGGGCGCCCATCATCGGCCTCTATGACGCGGGCGGCGCCCGCATCCAGGAAGGCGTCGCTGCGCTCGCCGGTTATTCCTACGTGTTCCGCCGCAACGTGCTGGCCTCCGGCGTGATCCCGCAGATCTCCGTCATCATGGGCCCCTGCGCCGGCGGCGACGTCTATTCGCCTGCGATGACCGACTTCATCTTCATGGTGAAGAACACCAGCTACATGTTCGTCACCGGCCCCGACGTGGTGAAGACCGTCACCAACGAGGTCGTCACCGCCGAGGAGCTCGGCGGCGCCTCGGTGCACGCGACGCGCTCCTCGATCGCGGACGGCGCCTTCGAGAACGACGTCGAGACGCTGCTGCAGATGCGTCGCCTGATCGACTTCCTGCCGTCCAACAACAGTGACGGCGTGCCGGAATGGCCGAGCTTCGACGACATCGGCCGCGTCGACATGTCCTTGGACACGCTGATCCCCGACAATCCGAACAAGCCCTACGACATGAAGGAATTGATCCTGAAGGTCGTGGACGAGGGCGACTTCTTCGAGATCGCGGACATGTTCGCCAAGAACATCGTCACCGGCTTCGGCCGCATCGCGGGCCGCACCGTCGGCTTCGTCGCGAACCAGCCGATGGTGCTGGCCGGCGTGCTCGACAGCGACGCATCGCGCAAGGCGGCGCGCTTTGTTCGTTTTTGTGATGCCTTCAACATCCCGATCGTCACCTTCGTCGACGTGCCGGGCTTCCTGCCGGGCACCGCGCAGGAATATGGCGGCCTGATCAAGCACGGCGCAAAGCTCCTGTTCGCCTATTCGCAGTGCACCGTGCCGCTCGTCACCATCATCACCCGCAAGGCCTATGGCGGCGCCTTCGACGTCATGGCCTCGAAGGAAATCGGCGCCGACATGAATTACGCCTGGCCGACCGCCCAGATCGCGGTGATGGGCGCCAAGGGCGCGGTCGAGATCATCTTCCGCTCCGACATCGGCGACCCCGACAAGATCACCGCGCGCACCAAGGAATACGAAGACCGCTTCCTGTCGCCGTTCATCGCCGCCGAGCGCGGCTACATCGACGACGTCATCATGCCGCACTCGACGCGGAAGCGCATCGCCCGCGCGCTGGCGATGCTGAAGGACAAGAAGGTGGAAGCCCCGGCGAAGAAGCACGACAATTTGCCGTTGTGAGGGAACGTAGCCCGGATGAGCGCAGCGACATCCGGGTTACCCATCCCACGAAAACCTTGAGGACACCAAGTGGGCGACCTTCATCGAAGCATCTTCCTGAAGGAGCTGAAGGACACCTTTCCAGATCTGATATCTGAAATTAATGCGCAATATGGCTTGCTGCATCAGGAAATGCACGTGTTTGCCGACTTCGTGCAACGAGCCATCGCCGTGGGGCATGCAAAAGACGTCGCGTCGTGCTTCGAGTTCGCCGAGAAATTCTACAGGGATGGAAACGATCAATTGCAAAACGCGATCGGGGTTTCGTTTATTGAACACCTGAGCCTACAAAACGCGCAGTGGGCATGGGACTTATTGGGTCCATCCTGAAAAGAGAGTATTTGCAGCTAGCCGATGCTGGTATGGCCAAGCCATTGCCTTATCTTCGCTAGCATCGCTGGTTGAATCCCGATGACCGAAGACGATCCGACCGACGAAATCTCCGAGATTGAAGATCGCATCGAGCGGCTGGCTGAGATCGCCGAGCGGTGCCGGAAGTACATCCTGGCGTCCAAGATCGCGATCGGCGGTGGGGCCGCGCTGTTGCTGATCACGATCGTCGGATTGTTTGGATTTGGCCAGACCGCAGCGCTCGGATCGATCGCGCTGGTGCTGGGCGGGATTGTGTCGCTCGGCTCGAACGTCTCCACGTTGCGGCAGACGGACGACGCTATCAGCGCTGCGGAGGCGCGACGTGCGGCGTTGATTGGCAGCATCGACTTGCGCGTCGTCGCCGACGCGCCGCTGAAGCTGGTGTGAGGTGTAGGGCGGATTAGCGACAGCGTAATCCGCCAATGTCTTTATCGCCGGATGCAGGCGTTGGCGGATTACGGTTTCGCCTAATCCGCCCTACGAATTACGAGCGTGCCTTATCCGCCGCAGCGAAATGCGCCATCTGGTCGGCGTGGGCTTTTGCGAAGGTCGGGCGGGCCGTCGCGCGCGCGACGTAGGCGCGGCAGGCAGGACTGTCCGCCAGCCCGTCGAAACCATCGACGACGCGCAGCACGTCCGACATCAGGATGTCGGCGACGGAGAAGGAGCCCGCCAGCCATTCACGGCCGGCCAGCACCGGCTCGAGATGCTTCAGCCGCAGCTTGAGGAAGTCGTCGACGAATTTCCACGCCGCCGTGTCGGTCGGATGGCCCATGAACTTCGACATTCCCCAGGGCAGGCTCGCCATCTCCACCGAATTGAGCGCCGCGAACACCCATTCCGTCGCCTCAGTGCGACCGCGCGGATCGGTTGGCATCAGCTTCGCGCTGAGCCCGCCGACATGCAGCAGGATCGCGCCGGTCTCGAAGATCGAGAGGTCGCCGTCGGTCAGCCACGGCACCTGGCCGAAAGGCTGGTGCGCGAAATGTGCGGCGCCGCGATCGTCGAACGGGGCGCTTGCGACGCGATAGGGCAGCGCGGCCTCTTCGAGCGCCCAGCGCACGCGAAGGTCGCGCACGAATCCTCGCGGCGCTTCGGGAACCCAATTGAAGGTGGTCAGGGTGAGGTCGGCCATTTGCTGTCTCCGTGTCCTGGTTCGAAACAAAGGACGAGCGAAGGGCGCCCGTTCCGACACCCGCGCCAACTCTTTTTGTCGGCGGCGGCGTATCCGGCTAGGCTCGCGCCAAACAGCAGGAGGAAACCCGATGCCATCAGCTTTCTTCGTCGTCCGCGCCACCGTCTCCGATCCCGCCCAGCGCGCCGCCTTCGACACATGGTACGAGAGGGAACATGTGCCCGACGCGGTGAAGGCATTCGGCGTGAGCAAAGCCTGGCGATTCTGGAGCCTGGACGATCCCTCGCTGCATCAGGCGATGTATCAGTTCGATGACGAGGCCAAGCTTGCGGCGATGCTGAAGGGCGATGCGCTCAGGCAGCTCGTCGCCGATTTCAACCGCGATTGGCCCGACGTCAAGCGTTCGCGCGAGACGCTGGTGCTGGCGCAGGAGTTTGCGAAGTAGCGAGGTCCATCCAGGCTACAAACTCTCCACTCACTTCATTTCTGAATCTGAACGCAGGATTCAGCCTTGGTTCATGTCGTGACCGCGACACTCCTCCGGCATCACTTGCTCGATAGCCTAGAGGACATGTCATGGAGCGCCGGAACTTTTTGAAACTTGCATTGGGAGTGACGGCGGGCGCCGCCGCCTTCGCCGCGACCGCACAGGCCGCGCCGTTGTCGCCGCAGCCGGTCGGCGATCCCGCGCGCATGCCGCAGGGCAACCCCGACGCTCATCCTGCCGTCACCACCAGCGAGGAAGCCGCCAAGCTGACGCCGGAACAGGTTCACTGGCATGGCCGCCACCGGGGCTGGGGTCACCGTCATTGGGGCTGGCGTCGCCGGCGCTGGCACCGCCGCCACTGGTAAGCCGCGGCAAGCCGCGAATTTGGACGGGGATCGCAGCCGCGGTCCCCGTTTCGTTTCTGGCCGCTCAAACTCCGCGGCGGGCGAATCGTCGGCAGCAAGCCTGAAAACGAACAAGACTGAAAACGAAAATGGCCGCGCAGGCTGATCCTGCGCGGCCATCTTGCGATGCAAAGAGATCAGAACGGGCGGCAGCGGCCGGCGTACCAGCGGAAGCCATAGGGGCACGCGCGCGCGCGCGGCACGACGACGACGGGCGGAGCGACCACCACAGGGGCGGGGCGCACGACGACCGCGCCGCGCATCGGGCGGCAGCCACCGTAGGCGCCACGATACCAACCCGGGCCGCAACCCTGCGCGGCGCTGGCGGCCTCGCTGAAACCGACAACCGCGCTGGCGAGCATGGCGGCGGCGAACAGGTATTTCATGTGATCTTCCTTCTCGTCCTTGGGGCAAGTCTTTGGGGGAAAGTCTTCGGCGGCTTGGCGCTTGCGGCGCACAATGAATCAAAAGACACGATTCGACATGTTAAATCTTGCAACATGCCGGCACGGCGCGATCCAAACCTGCCAATCATGACCTGAATGCGGCATGAACGTTCTCCGTGTACGGCTTCATGCGACGCGGATGGCGCTGGAGCCCGTCCGATGAATCGGAACGGGCTCCAGGTTCTTGTTTGATGCGTTTTCTTAACGCGAATCGGTATCCACTTCGCTCGACAACGCTCTAGCGGCCGAGAAAGCCCAGCACCAACTCCTTGTACTTGTCCGGAGCCTCCAGGAAGACGAGGTGGCCGGTGTCCGGAATGACTTCAGCTCGCCCATTTGGCATCTTCGCCGCAAATGCCTTCGCCAGCTCGGCGTTCTGACCCATCTTGGGCCGTAGTGCTTCCGGCGCGTTCGGCCGGCCCGGCGCGTTGTGGTCGTTGGCGCCCATGATGAACAGCGTAGGTTCGGTGATGAGAGGAATCTCATGCGCGACCGGCTCGCGATAGATCATCTGCCCGGAGCTGACATAGGCGCGCAGCCAGCGCGGGTAGTCGGGGCTGCCCTTGATGTTGAAGCGGGCGTCGACGTACGGCGTGATCGCATCAGGGGGCAGCTTGATTGCGTAGTTGGTTTGCAGCTGCTTGCGATAGCCGTCGGCGGTGAGCTTGTCCTCGGTCTCAATGATTGCCTCGGTCGGCGTCGGCGGCACGTAGAGGCGGTAGTCCTCCAGCCCGATCGGCGCGGTCAGCACGAGGTGGGCGACGCGGTCAGGGTAGGCGCGGGCGATGCGCACGCCCAGCATTCCGCCAAGTGAATGGGCGACGATGTCGGCCTTGTTGATCTCTAAGTGATCGAGCAGCGCGATGGTGTTGCGCGCCAGCGTGTCGAAATGCAGTTCGCCCGCAGGCTTGGAGGATTTGCCGAAGCCGATCTGGTCCGGCACCACGACGCGGTAGCCGGCCTCGTTGAGCATCTTGATAACAGGGGCCCAATAGCTCGACGGAAAATTGCGCCCATGCAGCAGAACCACGGTGCGGCCGTTCGGCTGTGCAGGCGCGACGTCCATATAGGCCATGCTGAGCTGCTCGCCGTCGTTGACGAGCGGCAACTGGTGCACGGGGTAGGGATAGGCAAAACCCTCGAGCGCGATGCCGTAGGGCTCTCGTGGGGGCGTGTCTGCGGCGTGGGCGGTGGTGAGCAGGGAAGCAAGGAGAGCGGCGGCGAGGGCGGCCGGGAGGATGCGGAACATGGGGGTCTCTAACGGTCACTGAATGACCGTTCGCATAAGCGCGTGGATGGCCGGGTCAAGCCCGGCCACGACGAGAGTGGGAGTTCACACGCAAATGTGCGACGTCACGCGAATAGCGTGATCAGTGCTTCCCGTCGCCGAACAGCGCGGCAAACTGCTTCTCGCCGGTGCGGGTGAAGTTGACGACGCGGCTGCCGGGCGTGGCATCGCGCGCCGCCCATTTCAGTTCGGCAAAGCGCTGCATCATCGCGGCCCCCAGCGTACCGGCGAGATGATGGCGCCGTTCGCTCCAGTCGAGGCAGGCCTTGCACACCGGGCGACGCGGATGGGTGAGCATGCCGGGCGAGATCTGCAAATGCTTGGCAAGGAAGCGCTCGCCCTCAGCCGTCAGCTCGATGTCCTGCTTCTTCTGCCTGACCAGATGCCGCTCGCGCAAGGAATCGAGCATCTGCACGCCGAGATCGCCGGCGAGGTGGTCGTAGCAGATCCGCGCGCGCCGCAAGGCCGGATCCTTCGGCCCGGTGCGCACGCGCATGTGGCCGGTCCGCGCGGCAAGGCCGGCGAGGCCCTCGAGCACGCTGGCGACGTCGTCGTCGGTGAGGCGATAGTAGCGGTGCCGGCCCTGCCTCTCCGGCTCGACCAGCCCGCCGGTCTCGAGCTTGGCCAGATGCGAGCTCGCAGTCTGCGGCGTGATGCCGGCCTCCTGCGCCAGCTCGCTCGCCGTGAGCGCGCGGCCGTTCATCAGCGCGGTGAGCATGTTGGCGCGCGCGGGATCGCCGACCAGCGAAGCGACCAGGGCGATGTCGGGTCCTGATTTCATGCTTCGATGGTAGCCGAAGCATTGTGGTCGGGCAAGGGCGTAGCGTGTTGCTGCAAACACGTCATTGCGAGGAGCCGAAGTGGGCAAAGGAGCGTAGCGACGTGCCCACCAATCGTCGTCGCGGACGAAGGACGTGGGCACGCTTCCGCCTTCGCTCTGCGAGCTACGGCGGACAAGTCGCTTTGCCCATCCTACGAGACTGCGCTCGCAATGACGAAAGACAATCAGGAGCCCATCATGTCCGTCACCGTCTTCATCCGCTACCAGATCGACCCGTTCAAGCGCGCGCAGTTCGAGGAATATTCGAAGCGCTGGCTCACCATCATCCCGAAATGCGGCGGTGACCTGATCGGTTATTTCATGCCGCATGAGGGCACCAACAACATCGCCTTCGGTCTGATCAGCTTCGAGAGTCTGGCCGCGTACGAGGCCTATCGCGCGCGGCTGCGGCAGGATGCGGAGGGCATGGCGAATTTCCATTTCGCCGAGGAACACAAATTCATCCTCGCGGAAGAGCGCACCTTCCTGCGCAAGGTGGTATTGTAGGTCCAATAGCAGCAGGAGATGCCCATGATCGCCGTGATCTTCGAGGTCTGGCCGAAGCCGGAACACCGCCAGGATTATTTCGACCTCGCAGCCGACCTGAAGCCGATCCTGCAAACCATCGACGGCTTCATCTCGGTCGAGCGTTTCGAGAGCCTGACCGAGAAGGGCAAGATCCTGTCGGTGTCGTTCTGGCGCGACGAGGCGGCGGTGCAGGCCTGGCGCAACACGATGGAGCACAGGCGCACCCAGGCCAAGGGCAGGGCAAAAATCTTCGCCGATTACCATCTGCGCATTGCCAGCGTCGTCCGGGACTACAGCATGAATGATCGCGAGCAGGCGCCGAAGGACAGCCGGGCGGTGCATGACGCGCACTAACGCTGCCGGGCGCGCTCTGGCGCTGCCAGGCGCGCACTGGCGCTGCCGTGTTAGCGCGCCTATGTCTGCGCGGCCAACAAGGGAGAAGAAACATGCACGTCACGACCGCGGACAAGCGCGCGACCTTCAAGAAGATGCACGAAAGCGGCTGCTTCATCCTGCCCAATCCGGTCGATATCGGCAGTGCCAAGGCGTTGCAGCATCTCGGTTTCAAGGCGATTGCGTCGTCGAGCGCGGGCTTTGCCTGGACCATCGGCAAGGCTGATAATCACGTCAGCGTCGAGGACGTCTGTCAGCATCTGGCAGCATTGAGCTCGGCCGTCGACATCCCCGTCAACGCCGATTTCGAGGGCGGCTTTGCGGTCGAGCCGGACAGGGTCGCGGACAATGTCGAGCGCTGTGTGCGCACCGGCGTTGCCGGCCTGTCGATCGAGGATTCCACCGGCGACAAGGACAGGCCGCTCTACGATCGCGCACTCGCGGTCGAGCGCATCGAGGCCTCGCGCAAGGCGATCGGTGACAGCGGCACGCTGCTGGTCGGCCGCTGCGAAGCCTATCTGTGGGGCGTCACCGACTTGAAGCTGGTCATCGACCGGCTCACCGCTTACGCCGATGCCGGCGCCGACTGCCTCTATGCGCCGGGCCTGAAGACCCGCGAGGACATCTCTGCTGTGGTGAAGGCTGTCGCACCAAAGCCGTTCAACCTCTTGATCGGCGCATCCGGCCTGTCGTTGCAGCAGGCCGAAGATCTCGGCGTGCGCCGGATCAGCGTCGGCGGCTCGCTCGCCCGCGCCGCCTGGGGCGGCTTCATGCGTGCGGCGAAGGAGATGGCGGAGAAGGGCACATTCACCGAGCTCGGCACCGGTTATCCCGGCGGCGAACTCAACAAGATGTTCGGCTAGGGACACAACGAAAAGCGGCGGGACTTTTTGAGCCCCGCCGCTTCACGCGCTATTGCTAAGTGTTACTTCGCGCCGTCAGACGGCTTCTGCGTGTCCGGGGCCGGCTTGGTTGGCGCAGCACCCGTGGTCATGCCCGGCTCGGCGTTGTTGCGCGGTGGTGTCACGTCGCGCATGCCGGGAGGCGCGGCCGGATTGGTGGGCTGCGTCTGTGCCGTCTGCGAGGCCGGTGCGTTGCTGGCCTGGTTGCTGGTGGTCGTATTGTTCAGGCCGTAGAACACGGCACCGAGCACCAGTGCAATCGCAACGGCGAACAACGCAACCTTGCCGCTGGAAGCGGGGCCTTCGCCAAGCTCGGGATCGGCCTGAAGGTCGGCATCCCGGCGCGCCGCGCGAAGATACTCATCGTCGGCGAGGTTCGGGCGGTACGGATCGTTGGGAAAACGGTCGTCAGCCATCGATTGGATCTCCTCGGTTATGACGCCCGGACAACCCGTGGATGCGAGATTCTGTTCCGCGGCTCCTCATGCTTTCGTCGAATGTTGCCCTCTGCGCGGGAATCGGGAACCTGTCTGACAGGGAACTGGACGCGGGTTCCATGGCCGCGACGAAGGGAACATGCCGATGTGGAGCCTGCCGCCGACGGATAGCGTGCTGCACCTGCTCGGACTCATCGCCATCACGGCAGAAGGCATGACGGCGGCACTGGCCGCCGGCCGGCGCAGCATGGACTATGTCGGCGTTTGTCTTCTCGCCTGCGTGACCGCGCTCGGCGGCGGCACGCTGCGCGACCTGTTTCTCGGTCACTACCCGCTGGTGTGGGTGGCGAGCCCGATCTACCTCGCGCTGCCGGGTGGCGCGGCGCTGCTCACGATCCTGATCGCGCGGCTTGTGCATCGACTGCACCTCGCGTTCATCGTGCTCGATGCCATCGGCCTCGTCGTCTTCACCATGATCGGCTGCAACGTCGGCTGGCAGATGGACGCCTCGCTCCCGATCGTGATCGTGTCGGGCATGGTGACGGGCTGCGCCGGCGGCGTGTTGCGCGACGTGCTCTGCAACGACGTGCCGCTGCTGTTCCGATCCGAACTCTACGCCAGCGTCTCGGTCGTGACGGGACTGTTCTACGCCACCGCTTTCGGCTTCAACCTCAATGCCGAGCTCTGGACCATCCTCACCTTCGTGCTCGGTCTCAGCTTCCGCCTGCTCGCGGTGCGCTACAAATGGGAGATGCCGAAATTCGTGTTCACCGGGGATGAGGAGAGGTGAGCGCTGCGCGCGCGAATGGCGAATAGCGAATAGATCTGGCTATTCGCTACTCCCCATTCGCCCCTACTTCCTGGCCTTCGCCACCTGCGCCGGCGTCACCAGCGGGGCCGCATTGCCCCAGGAGTTGCGGATGTAGTTCATCACCGCAGCGATCTCCTCATTGGACAGCCTGGCATAGGGCGGCATCTCGCCGGTGTTGGGCGCGCGCGGGGTGGTCACGGTGTGGGCGCCGTCGAGAATGATGCGCAACGTCGAGGACGGATTGATCGATTGCAGCAGCGCATTGCCCGGCAGCGGTGGATAGATGCGCGGCGCACCCGAGCCGTCGGCTTCATGGCAGGCGATGCAGAGCTTTGCGTAGACCGCCTGGCCCGCCTTCATCTCGGCATCATCAGGCGGCGTCACGATCGTCTCGCGCCGCGACGGCGGCAGGCCCTTCAGGTACACCGCGATCGCGCGCACATCGGCATCGCTCATCTTCGAGGTCGAGTTAACGACGACCTCCGCCATGGGCCCGCCAGCATGGCTCCTGGCGTTGCGTGCACTCTGCAGATATTCGGCGATGTCCGCCTCGCTCCACGACTTCAGGCCCGTGCGGGAAGCGCCGTCGAGCCTTGGCGCGTACCAGCCGCCGACCTCGTTGCCCGAGAGCGCCTGCGCCTGCTTGTCCGCGCCAAAGTAGTTCTTCGGTGTGTGGCAGGCACCGCAATGACCGAGCCCGGTGACGAGATAGCCGCCGCGATTCCACGCCGCGCTCTGGCTCTGGTCCGGCTCGTACAGGCCGGGCTTGAAATACATTGCGTTCCAGACCCGCATCAGGCCGCGATAGCCGAACGGCCAGCGCAGCTCCGGCGGCTTGTTGCGGCTGACGACGGGGGCAAGCGTGCCGAGATAGGCGCGGATCGCCAGCGTGTCGTCCTTCGTCATCTTCGTGAAGTAGGGATAGGGGAAGGCCGGATAGTAGTTCGAGCCGTCGGGCGCGACGCCAGTGCGCACGGCGCGGGTGAAATCGGCATCCAGCCAGGCGCCGATCCCGGTGTCGCGGTCCGGGGTCAGGTTCGGCGCATAGATCGCGCCGAATGGCGTGTCGATGCGCTTGCCGCCCGCGAACGGCTTTGCCGGATCGGCGGTGTGGCAGCCCGCGCAGTCGCCAGCCTCGACCAGCGTCTTGCCGTAGGCGATCAGCTCCGGCGACGGCTCGGCGGCGCGGGCTGCGCTTGCAACCGCACTGCACAACGCCAAGCCGACAAGAGCCGAGCCAGCCAGAATCGTCCGCATCGAAAGTCTCTCCTGCGACCAATCGCCCGCACCCGGCACGACCGGGGCATCAGTTCATTTCGCCACAGTGGGGGTATGGTGACACAAATTGAAAATGCCCAGCGTGTTTCAGGCCACGAAATTGCGATTTTTACCCGGCGCTGCCTTTGGTCCAGATTTGTGATGCGGATCGTGAAATATCCGACATAGAGTGGCGAAACTGGTCGGCGCGCCCTAGCTAAAAACAACGGGAAGGCAACGGCTTAAGTCGGCAAGACCTGAACAGGGCGATAAAGAGGACAGCATGGGAATCAACCAGGGTCCGATCAGTCTCGATCAAAAATACACCCAGGAAACCGGACACGTCTTCACCACGGGCATCCAGGCCCTGGTCCGCCTGCCCATGGCCCAGATCCGGCGCGACCGTGCGGCGGGGCTCAATACCGCCGGCTTCATCTCCGGTTATCGCGGGTCGCCGCTCGGCGGCTACGACCAGCAGCTCTTTGCCGCCCGCAAGCATCTCGAACAGTACAACATCAAGTTCCAGCCCGGCGTGAACGAGGATCTGGCGGCCACCGCCGTCTGGGGCTCGCAACAGCTTAACCTCTCGCCCGGCGCGAAATATGACGGGGTGGTCGGCATCTGGTACGGCAAGGGCCCCGGCGTCGATCGCTGCGGCGACGTGTTCCGCCACGGCAATGCCGCAGGCTCGGCCAAGAACGGCGGCGTGCTGTGTCTCGCCGGTGACGACCATGGCGCAAAATCCTCGACCGTCCCGCATCAGTCCGACCACGCCTTCATGTCGGCGCTGATGCCGTATCTCTATCCCTCGAGCATCCACGAGATGATCGAGATGGGCCTGCTCGGCATCGCGATGTCGCGCTATTCGGGCTGCTGGGTCGGCATGAAGGTGATCACGGAGACGGTGGAGACCACCGCCGAGATCGACCTTACCGACGAGATGAAGCCGTTCATCATTCCGACCGATTTCGAGATGCCGCAAGGCGGACTCAATCTGCGCTGGCCCGACGACCGCTTCGAGCAGGACCGCCGCCTGCAGGACTACAAGGGCTTTGCCGCGATCGCCTTTGCGCGCGCCAACAAGGTCAACCGCATCACCATGGATTCGCCGAACGCCCGTTTCGGCATTATGGCGTCAGGCAAAAGCTATGAGGACGTCCGTCAGGCGCTGCGCGAGCTCGGCGTCACCGAAGAGGTCGCTGCCAAGATCGGCCTCCGCCTCTACAAGATCGGCATGCCCTGGCCGCTGGAGCCGGAAGGCGTGCATGAATTCGCCGTCGGCCTCGAAGAGATATTCATCGTTGAAGAGCGCCGCGAGATCGTCGAGAACCAGGTCAAGCAGGTGTTGTTCAACTGGCGCGACGACGTGCGCCCGCGCATCGTCGGCAAGATGGACGAGCACGACAAGCGCTTTTTGACCTTCGCCGCCGAGCTCAGCGTTGCCTCGCTTGCGACCTCGCTTACCGAGCGACTTCTCAAGCTCGATCTCAACCCCGAGATCGCTTCGATGCTCCGCGCCAAGGCCGACTGGTTCAACGGCCGTCAGGCGAGCCAGATGCAGGCGGTCGCACCTGTCTCCCGCACCCCGTATTTCTGCTCCGGCTGTCCCCACAACACCTCGACGAAGGTCCCCGAAGGCAGCCGTGCGCTCGCCGGCATCGGCTGCCACTTCATGGCGCTGTGGATGGACCGCTCGACCGAGACCTTTACGCATATGGGCGGCGAGGGCGTGCCGTGGGTCGGCATCGCACCCTTCACCAACGAGAACCACATTTTCGCCAATCTCGGCGACGGCACCTATTTCCACTCGGGCCTTCTCGCCATCCGCCAGGCGGTGGCGTCCAAGACCAACATCACCTACAAGATCCTCTACAACGACGCGGTGGCCATGACCGGCGGCCAGCGCCATGACGGCGATCTCTCGCCGCAGCAGATCACCCATCAGCTCCACGCCGAAGGCATCCGCGAAATCTATCTTGTCTCGGAGGCGCCCGATGCCTATCCGGCCAGCACCATCGCGCCGGGCGTGAAGCTCTATCATCGCGACGAGCTGCAAAACGTCATGAAGATGTGCCGGGAACACAAGGGCACATCGGCGATCGTGTTCGTGCAGACCTGCGCGGCCGAAAAGCGCCGCCGCCGCAAGCGCGGCCTGATGGAAGATCCGGCACGCCGCGTCATGATCAATCCTGCGGTCTGCGAAGGCTGTGGCGATTGCTCGGTGCAGTCGAACTGCATCTCGGTCGAGCCGCTGGAGACGGAGTTCGGCCGCAAGCGCGCCATCAACCAGTCCTCCTGCAACAAGGACTATTCGTGCCTGAAGGGCTTTTGCCCGTCCTTCGTCACCGTCGATGGCGGCAAGCCACGCCACCGCGCGCCGGCTGAGCTTGCCGATATCGGTGCGCCGCCCGAGCCGGCGTCGCGGCCGACACTCGACAAGCCCTATAACATCGCGGTCGGCGGCGTCGGCGGCACCGGCGTTCTCACCATCGGCGCGCTGCTCGGCATGGCCGCCCATATCGAGGGCAAGGCCTCGATGATCCTCGACATGTCGGGCCTTGCACAGAAGGGCGGGGCGGTGCTCAGCCATGTCCGCCTGTCGGATCACCCCGCGGAAGTGACCTGCTCGCGCATCGTCACCGGCACGGCCGATCTCGTGCTCGCCGCCGACGAGGTGGTCGCGGTCGCCAAGGACACGATCTCGCTCTGCGATTCCACCCGGACCCGCGGCATCATCAACAGCCACGTCATTCCGACCGCCGATTTCGTCCTCAACCGCGACTTCAATTTCCAGACCCGCAAGCTGAATGGGCTCTTGGAAACCGCGCTGCACAAGGACTCGGCCTTCTTCGATTTCACCAAGCCGGCCGAGCAGCTGCTCGGCGACAGCATCGCCACCAACATGATGATGATGGGCTACGCCTATCAGAAGGGCCTGTTCCCGCTGTCGGCGGAATCGATCGAGCAGGCGATCGAGGTCAACGGCGTCTCGATCAAGATGAACAAGGAGGCCTTCCGCCTCGGCCGCCTCGCGGTCGCCGATCCCGCGCGTCTTGCCGACATGCTGAAGGGCACGGACCAGGTCGCCGCGCCCAAGACGCTGGAGGCCATGACGCTCGATGAAGTCATCGAGCACCGGGCCAAGCACCTCACGGCCTATCAGAACAGCCGTCTCGCCAAGCGTTATCGCAGGCTGATCGACCAGGTGCGCGACGCCGCGGTGAAGGGCGGTTATGGCGATGCGTTGCCGCGCGCGGTCGCAGTGAACTACGCCAAGCTGCTGGCCTACAAGGACGAATACGAAGTCGCGCGCCTCTACACCGACGGCGCCTTCGCCCAGCAGCTCCGCGACCAGTTCGAGGGCGACTTCAAGTTCAACTTCAACCTTGCGCCGCCGATCCTCGGCGGCGGCCTCGACGCGCTGGGACGCCCGAAGAAGCGCGCCTTCGGCCCCTGGATGCTGAACGTCTTCGGCGTGCTGGCGAAACTCAAATTCCTGCGCGGAACGCCGCTCGACATCTTCGGCCGCAGCGCCGACCGCAAGCTCGAGCGTGATTTGATCGCAGGCTACGAAAAGGACGTCGCCACCGTGCTCGGCCTGTTGTCGCCGGTCACGATCGATACCGCCGTGGAATTGCTCTCACTCCCCGACCGTATCCGCGGCTACGGCCCGGTGAAGGAGAAAGCTGTCGCGGACGCAAAGATGCGTTACGCCCAGCTCGCCGCCGATCTCGCCAACCCGCCGCCCGCGCCAAGGCAGATCGCGGCGGAGTAGGGCGGTTCCGTAGGTGCTGTAGGGCGGATTAGCGAAGCGTAATCCGCCACTTCCGTTGCCCAATACGGCGGATTACGCCTTCGGCTAATCCGCCCTACGGCAACGGACGACAATTCATCCGTTTGACAAGAGTTGTGGCCGCGCGATATAGCAACTTGCGATAGTGAAGCGCGCCGGGCGATGCGCGCCGTGCGCTATGCGGGGCGATGATCGATGTCATTGCGCACTGTGTTGATTCTGTTTTTGGCCGTCGGTGTGTTGGCGGCGTTGGGGATGTTCTGGAATCAGCATGCCATCGAACGCGTCATGCGCGATGGCTATGGCACCACCGGAAAGATCATTTCGGCCAAAGTCGTCTCGCCGCGGTTTCCGTTCGTGTTTGACGGCGGCTGGCCGCGCTATGTCGACGAAAATCTGTCGATCGGATTGCAGTGGACCGGCAGGGATGGCGTTCAGCGCGAGCGCACGGGCATAGCGGTCAGTGCTGCCTATGCGGCGCGGATCATGGTTGGCAATCAGCTCAAGCTCCTGACGATTCCCATTCAGGCTGTTGACGACGATTCATCGCTTCCGGTCATTGTCGAAGATCTCGACGACCATCTGAGCCATATCCGGTCCACGTCCAGGTTCTTGGCGGTGGGAGCGGGCGTTTGCGCCGTGCTCGTGATGCTCGTGATCGGATGGTGTGATGCTTCCATTCGGCGGCTACATGCTGGTGAACTCCTACATTGAGCAAAGCACGTTGAATGAGATCCTCGCCCATGGCGATGAAGCCACCGCCGATGTGACCCGCGCCTACGGTGAGGTGAACAAGGCCGGCGAGGCCCCGAGCTATCTCGTTACGCTGGCGTGGACCGACAAGAGCGGACGACAGCAGACCTACGGACCGACCCATATCAGCCCCGCCTTCTGGCGGCAGATCACGCGCAACGGCGTCCAGACCGTCAGGCAGACCAGGATCCGCTATCTCACGGGCAGACCCGATGCGCGGCCCCTGATCGTCGACGACGCGGCCGAGCGCCAACACCAAGACAGTTTTGGCGTGAAGGGAGGCGCTGTCTTTCTTGTCCTCGGCCTGATTATGGCCGGGCTGACCGCGTTCCGCTATCGCGCGCGCCCGAGCACCGCCTCGTAGCGAAGAGTCTGTCACCCGTCGTATCGGACGAGCGAGCAATGTTCACAGCCCTTGATGCGCCTCCCGATCGGCTCGATAAGCACGAGCAGAATTTCGTCGAGAAAGTTCGCAATCACGGCTGGTTCGGCACGCATGTCTTCCCGGATGGCGAAGGACCGGGCTTCGCCTACACGACCGGCTTCTGGCTCAAGTTCAGGTTTCCGGAGATGATCGTGTTTTCAATGGGGCAACAGACCGCCCAGGATACGTTCTGGACGATCTACCACGAACTCGACGCAGGACGGCGACCGCCGGTCGGCGAGCCCACCGATGAGCTGTTTGAAAATGGCGCCGCCATGCTCCTTCCGGTGGCGTTGCAGCACTACCGCTCGCATCTCGGATGGAGCAGATGGTTCTACGGCAATGACGAGTTCGAATGCCTGCAAGTCGTGTACCCCGATCGCGACGGGCATTTTCCCTGGGCTGCGGAGGCATCCGCTGAAGCCCGTGCCGCACAGCCCGACCTGACGGAAGGCAACTGGTTGGGACGGCGCAAGGTCCCGTAGGGTGGGCAAAGGCGCGAAGCGCCGTGCCCACGACCTCGCAATGATTGCGCAAAAGACGTGGGCACGCTTCGCTTTGCCCACCCTACGACACCACCCCTTGTGTTACCGCCGGGCGAAACATCCAAGAGACGAGTCAATCCCCGTGCGCAAAAACATTCCACTTTACCGAAATTCGGAATTGTCGTATCGATCGGCCACCTCATCCCAGTCAGAGGGGCGTATCGCGATCGTCACGAAACGCGGGGTGAGTGGCGGTGGACGCGGGCTGCGTCGCGCGGGCGATTGTCTCGTGCACGACGGGCGCAGTCTCGCGTACGGCAAAATCGTGTGGTCCTGACGCCCGGGGTCTGTGCGTCAAGTCTTGCGATCGCTCGCAAGGCGACGGGGGCAATAGTGCATCGCTCCCCGGGGAGAGCGCGACATAAGCCGTAAAGCCACTGCGCAGGGAAGGCCGGATGTTGGGCTTCACCTGTATGCCGCTGTGCATCTGTTCTTCGCGCAATTCGCGCACAGCGGACCGTGGGTGCCCAGCCGGCACCCGGTCTTCCCTGCGCCCTCTGTTCAAGGAGGGAGCGAGACGGAAGCAAAGCTCGGGCGAAACATGCTGCGAGAATGCGGGGGCGTGTCTGCAGGACAAGGTCTCGTGCCCCGGACGCTGCGCAGCACGAAGTGATGCGCTGCTGAGCCGGGGCCCATCTCGCAACGAAAACGCGGCCGCATGGGTCCCGGCTCTGCGCAGCAACGCTGAAGCGTTGCAGCGCGTCCGGGACACCAGAACATACCCCACTTGCGCCGACCCGCCGCCTTCTCGCGGGGCGGAATATTTCCGCGCTTGCCAATCTGCCCAGTGCGGTTCAGAAAAAAGAGCCAAGAAGAAACGCCAGCGGAGACCTGAAGTTTGACCATCAAGGGCAAGGCCTACATTGCCGGGATCTACGAACACCCGACCCGGCATGCGCCGGACAAATCCACCGCCCAGCTCCATGCCGAGGTCGCCAAGGGCGCGATCGAGGATGCCGGGATCAGCAAGGACGATGTCGACGGCTATTTCTGCGCGGGCGATGCGCCCGGCGGCGCCTGGCCGATGGTCGATTATCTCGGCCTGAACACCAAGAAACTCCGCCACATCGATTCCACCGAGACCGGCGGCTGTTCCTACATCATCCATCTCGGCCATGCCGCTGAGGCGATCGCGGCGGGCAAGTGCTCGATCGCGCTGATCACGCTTGCCGGCAAGCCGCGCACCGGCGCGATGCCGCCGCGCGCGGCCGGCGCCGAGCTCGATTTCGAGTCCGCTTACGGCGCGACCACGCACAATGCCTACGGCATGTGTGCCATGCGCCATATGCACGACTATGGCACCACCTCGGAGCAGCTCGCCTGGATCAAGGTCGCAGCCTCGCATCACGCGCAATACAATCCGCATGCGATGCTCAAGGACGTCGTCACCGTCGAGGACGTCCTGAACTCGCCGATGATCTCAGATCCCCTGCATCGCATGGATTGCTGCGTCGTCTCCGACGGCGGCGGCGCGCTGATCGTGACGACGCCCGAGATCGCCAAGAGCCTGAAGAAGCCACTGGTCAAGCTGATCGGTCATGGCGAGGCGATGAAGGGCCCGCGCGGCGGCAAGGATCTCGATCTCACTTACTCCGCCGGCATCTGGTCCGGCCCGCGTGCGTTCGAGGAAGCCGGCATCACGCCGAAGGACATCAAGTATGCTTCGATCTACGACAGCTTCACCATCACGGTGCTGATGCAGCTCGAGGACCTCGGGTTCTGCAAGAAAGGCGAGGGCGGCAAGTTCGTCGCCGACGGCAATCTGATCTCGGGCGTCGGCAAGCTGCCGTTCAACACCGACGGCGGCGGCCTCTGCAGCAACCATCCCGTCAACCGCGGCGGCATGACCAAGATCATCGAGGCCGTCAGGCAGCTGCGCGGCGAGGCGCATCCGAAGGTGCAGGTCAAGAACTGCGATCTCGCCATCGCCCACGGCACCGGCGGCCTCCTGGGTGTTCGCCACGCCGCCTCGACGGCCATTCTGGAGCGCGTGTGATGGTAGATGCAAAGAAATATCCGGCTCCGGTGACGAACCCCGAGACCGCAGCATTCTGGGATGCGGCCAAGCAGGGCAAGTTCATGATCAAGCGCTGCACCGCCTGCGGCGAGGCGCATTACTTCCCGCGCTCGATCTGCCCGTTCTGCTACTCCGATAAGACGGTGTGGGAGGAAGCCTCGGGCGAGGGCACGATCTACACCTGGAGCCTGATGCGGAAATCGCCGACCGGCCCTTACGCGATCGGCTATGTCACGCTGAAGGAGGGGCCGTCGGTGCAGACCAATTTCGTCGACTGCGATCTCGAGAAGCTGAAGATCGGTCAGAAGGTGAAAGTGGTGTTCAAGCCGACCGACGGCGCACCGCTGCCGTTCTTCACGCCGGCGTAGTTTCTTCCTTCCCCCCTTGTGAGGGAAGGTGGCGCGAAGCGCCGGATGAGGGGTTCTCTCCCCAGAGAGACTTTTGCCGAGGAGCCAACCCCTCACCCAAACGAGTTTGCCGCACGGCTCTCGCAGCCCTCTCCCACAAGGGGAGAGGGCACTTCGACTGGCAGCGGCGCATAAGAATCCGGAGAGGAAACCATAAAAATGTCCGCCAGATACGAAGAGCTCAAAGGCCTCAAAAACCTCGGCCAGAAATACGCCTACAGCGATCGCGAGGTGATGCTCTACGCCTATGGCATCGGGCTCGGCGCCGATCCGATGGACGAGAAGGAGCTCGCCTTCGTCAACGAGGGCACGCTGACGCCGCGGCCGCTCAAGGTGGTGCCGACGTTTGCGTCCGTCGCGGCGTGGGGCGCGGGTCCCGGCGAGATGAACCTCAACCGCGTGATGGTGGTCGACGGCGAGCGCGACATCACCTTTCACCAGCCGCTGCCGGTTGCCGCGCACATCACCGCCGACTCCTCGGTGGTCGAAGTCTACGACAAGGGGAAGGACAAGGGCGTCGTCATCGCCCACCAGACGGTGCTCAAGAACGAGAAGGGCGAGAAGCTTGCGACCCTCGTCGCCTCGCGCTTCGCTCGCGGCGACGGCGGCTTCGGCGGGCCGAGCCTGACCCAGCCCGATCCGCACAAGATCCCCTCGCGCAGCCCCGACAAGACCATCGACATTACGACGCGCCCCGACCAGGCGCTGGTCTATCGCCTCTGCGGCGACCGCAACCCGCTGCACAGCGATCCAGAGTTTGCCAAGAAGGCCGGCTTCCCGCGTCCGATCCTGCACGGCATGTGCACCTACGGCATCACCTGCCGCGGCGTGCTGCAGACCTATGCCGACTACGACGCGAGCGCCTTCCGCCAGCACGTGGCGCGGTTCTCCTCGCCGGTCTATCCCGGAGAGACCGTGACCATGGACCTCTGGAAGGACGGCAACACGATCTCGTTCGAAGCCAAGGTGAACGCGCGCGGCGTCACCGTGATCAAGAACGGCAAGACGGTGCTGGGTTAGCGCAGTCTCGTGCCCCGGACGCACCGCAGCGCGCCTTCGCGGTGCGCTGCAGAGCCGGAGCCCAGAGCCGCAACAAAGAACTGGGTCCCGGCTCTGCGACGCATCGTTTCACGCTGCATCGCGTCCGGGACACGATAAAAACAAAACAGGGAGAAGCCACCATGGGACTACTCGACGGCAAGGTCGCGCTGATCACGGGTGCAGGCGGGGGGCTCGGTGAGGCCTACGCGAAGTTGTTTGCGCGCGAAGGGGCCTCGGTCGTCGTCAACGATCTCGGTGGCCCCCGCGACGGATCCGGCGCCGACAAGTCGATGGCGCAGCTTGTGGTGGACTCGATCAAGGCCGAGGGCGGCAAGGCGGTCGCCAACGGCGCCGACATCTCCACCATGGAGGGCGGCCAGTCGGTATTCGACGACGCCATCAAGCACTTCGGCCGCGCCGACATCCTGGTCAACAATGCCGGCATCCTGCGCGACCAGACCTTTCACAAGGCCTCCGAGTCCGACTGGGACAAGGTCATCAAGGTGCATCTGAAGGGCACCTTTTGTTGCACCATGCCGGTGTTTCGCTGGATGCGGGAAAATGGCGGCGGCGTCATCGTCAACACCGCCTCGACCTCAGGGCTGATCGGCAATTTCGGCCAGACCAATTACGGCGCGGCCAAGGGCGGCATCTGGGGCCTGTCCAACGTGCTGGCGATCGAGGGCCGCAAGTACAACATCCGGATCTGGACGCTCGCCCCCGGCGCCCTGACCCGCATGACCGCAGACCTGCCCCGCTATAAGGAGAACCCGGGGGCGGCGCTGGGGCCGGACGGCATCGCGCCGGCCGTGCTATACATGGTCAGCGACTTGTCGGGCGACCAGACCGGCAAGGTGCTGGGCGTGTCCGGGCCCCGCGGCGTGCGCGAGATGCGGATGATGGAAATGGAAGGCTGGAAACCGCCGCACACGGGCTGGAAGGCCCAGGACATCGCCGATCACGCCAAGGAGATCTTCTTCTCCGAGGAGCAGATCAAGATGGGGGCGCGGCGGTTTTAGCCATGGTCGTCCCGGGGCGTGCGAAGCGCGAACCCGGGACCTCGAGATTCCGGGTTCGATGATCACGCATCGCCCCGGAATGACGAACAAAGGGATATTGGACTTATGAAACTGACCGCCGACGCCAAGGGCACCTTCGCAATCGCGCCGACGCCGTTCCACGACGACGGCCGGATCGACGAGCGCTCGATCGACCGCCTGACCGATTTCTACGAGGAGGTCGGCTGCGACGGCGTCACGGTGCTGGGCATCCTCGGCGAGGCGCCAAAGCTGGACGCGGCCGAGGCCGAGCAGGTGGCGGTGCGCTTCGTCAAGCGCGCCAAGAAGATGCAGGTGATCGTCGGCGTCTCCGCGCCCGGCTTTGCCACCATGCGCTCGCTGGCGAAGGCCTCGATGGATGCCGGTGCGGCCGGCGTGATGATCGCGCCGCCGCCGTCGCTTCGCACCGACGACCAGATCGTCGGCTATTTCAAGCAGGCGGCCGAGGCGATCGGGCCGGATGTGCCCTGGGTGCTCCAGGACTATCCGCTGACGTTGTCGGTGGTGTTCACCCCCGCCGTGATCCGCAAGATCGTCATGGACAATCCGAACTGCGTGATGCTCAAGCACGAGGACTGGCCGGGGCTGGAGAAGATCACGACCCTGCGCGGCTTCCAGAAGGACGGTTCGCTCCGTCCACTCTCGATTCTCTGCGGCAATGGCGGCACGTTCCTCGACTTCGAGATGGAGCGCGGTGCCGACGGCGCCATGACCGGCTACGCCTTCCCTGAACTTCTGATCGACGTCGTCAACCTCTCCAAGGCCGGCAAGCGCGATGCCGCGCATGATTTGTTCGACGCGCATCTGCCGCTGATCCGCTACGAGCAGCAGCCCGGCGTCGGCCTGACCATCCGCAAATACGTGCTGCAGAAGCGCGGCATCATCGCCTCCAGCGCCCAGCGCAAGCCCGGCGCGACCATCACGGCGACGGCGAAGGCGGAGGTCGAGTACCTGCTGTCGCGCGTTGCCCGTGTCGACAAGCGCGCCAATCTCGGCCCGCAATCCAGCGCCGCAGGTTAGTTGGATGGCCGAAACATCAGCATCACGCCCGGCGTCGACGATCCTCCTGCTCCGTGATGGCGCCAAGGAGATCGAAGTCTTCATGATGGTCCGCCATCATCAGATCGAGTTCAACTCGGGCGCGCTGGTGTTTCCCGGCGGCAGCGTCGATGCCGGCGACAACGAGATCGTCGCGCGCTCCGACCTGTATTCGGGCGGTGAAGGCCTCAGCGAGGCGGATCGTGGCTTTCGCATCGCTGCGATCCGCGAGACCTTTGAGGAGAGCGGCATCCTGCTGGCACGGTCAAAGGGGACGGGCGCGCCTGTCGATGCCAGGCGTGCCGGCGAGATCGCCGACAAGCACCGCGTCGCGCTCAACGAGCACAAGGTCAGCTTCCTGAGCATCCTGGTCGACAACAACCTTCAGCTCGCGCTCGAGACGCTGGTGCCTTACGCGCACTGGATCACGCCGGAGGGCATGCCCAAGCGCTTCGATACCTGGTTCTTCCTTGCCGCCGCGCCACCCGACCAGCTCGGCGCCCATGACGGAAGGGAGTCGACCGATTCGATCTGGGTCTCGCCGCGCGAGGCGGTGGAGGGCGGCGAGAGTGGCCGTTTCAAGCTGCCATTCCCGACCACGCGCAACCTGATTCGCCTTGCGAAGCAGGGCAGCGTGGGTACCGCCCTGGACCATGCCCGCGGCATGTCGATCGTCACGGTGATGCCCGTCATGACCAAGACCGAAACCGGCCGCCAGCTGCGCATCCCCCGCGAAGCCGGCTATGACGGCGAGGTGTTCGAGGTCGGGGCGGTGGGCTAATACACTTCGACACTTAACGAACTATCTGCGACCGCAGACGCGCTAGTTTCCGTCCCTGACAACGGGACGGAGCGCGCGAAATGGACAGCCGGCAGGACACCAATATCGCCGTCGAGCTGGCGCTTCTGGTCGCGCTCGCAACGCTCTGGGGCGGCTCCTACACTTTCATCAAGCTTGGCGTCGCCACGATCCCCCCGATTACCTTGATCGCGGCGCGGACCACGATCGCGGGCCTCCTGCTGCTCGTCGTGATGTGGGCGCGCGGCATCAGGATGCCCACGGACGCCGCGACCTGGCAGCGCTTCGCCTTCCAGGCCGTGCTCAACAGCGTCATCCCCTGGACGCTGATCGCCTGGGGCGAGCGCCATGTCGATGCCGCGCTCGCCACCATCCTCAACTCGGCGGGCCCGATCTTCACCTTCCTGCTCACGGCGGTCGTCACTCACCACGAGGCGACGACACCGCGAAAGCTGTTCGGCGTGGTCGCCGGCATGGCCGGCATCCTGCTGATCGTCGGCGTCGATGCCTTCCATGACATGGGCAGCGGGATCATTGCGGAGGCGGCCATCGTCGCCGCCACCATCTGCTACGCCTGCGCCGCGATCTTCGGCCGCAGCTTCAAAGGCCTCGATCCGATGGCGCCCGCAGCCGGCTCGCTGCTGGCGGGGGCGGCGGTCCTGGTCCCGGCCTCGCTCGTGGTCGAGCAGCCCTGGACGCTGTCACCGTCACCGAGTTCGCTCCTGGCGCTGCTCGCGCTCGCCGTGTTTTCGACGGCCGCGGCGTTTGCGATCTATTTCCGCCTGATCCAGACCCTGGGCTCGGTCGGCACCACCGCGCAGGCCTATCTGCGGGTGCCCATTGGCGTTGCCATCAGCGTCGCCTTCCTCGGCGAGAGCCTGAGCCAGACCGCCTGGATCGGGCTTGCCTGCGTCGTCCTCGGCGTCGCCGCCATGACGATCCCGGCCCGGCGGCAGGCAAGCGTCAAACCGTCATAGATCGGGGAAGGGGGCTCCGAGCCCACAATATTAAGGATAATCGGCGGCCCGAGGCATGTTTCCCCGGGGCCGCAATACGTCGTATATTGGGCCTCCAGTATCCCGGTCCCTCAAAGCCCAATGTCCGCCGAATTGACGCCGACCCCTGAGAAAAAGCGAACATTCTCGCTCTCCATCGGCCAGCTCACTTTCGGCAGCTTCCTGTTGGTGCTGGCGGTGATCATCGTCACGTCGACCGCGAGCGTGATCGCGATCCGGCACATCGACACCACCTTCGCCGAGCTGCAGCGGCTCCAGAGCGTCGGCGACCTCGCCGAGGACATCGATCGCCGCATGAACGAGTTGCGGCTTGCCGCGCGCGACTTCGTCACCGATCCCGGCGCCGGCATCCAGTTCAAGCAGGTGGGCGAGGCGGCCTCGACGCTCAGCGACATCCTGAAGAAGACCCGCATCGAGCTCGCGCCCGAGCAACAGGACATGATCGACGGGGTCACCGAGCGGCTTGCGACTTATCGCAACGGCCTCGAGCGGATATCGACCCTGATCGACCGCCGCGCCCAGCTGCTCGCCGGCCTGCCGCCGCTGCGCGAACAGTTCGATGTGGCTGTCTCCGGTGCCGCCGACCGTGAGCTGGCCTCGCGCCTGTCGGAGGCGCAGAGCCGGATCGCGCTCGGGCTGCTGGCGCGCAACCCGTCCGCGGCGGAGCAGGCCGCGCAGAACATGCGGGCCCTGAACATTGGCGATGCCAGGCTGAAATCGGCGGTGAACGATTATGCCGAGGCCATCATGGCCGTGGCCGTTCGCGAGCGGCAGATCGCCGACATCGACCGCGAGGTGCTGGGAACCGAGGGGCGGCTGATCGGTCGCGTCACCGAATTGCTGCGCGAAGTCAGCGACCGGCGCGGCCACGTGCTGTCGCGCGACTTTGCCCGGACGCTGACGGAAGCGCGATGGCAGAGCATCGTGCTCGGCACCATCGGAGTTCTGATCGGTATCGCCGCGGCGTTGTTCGTGGTGCGCAGGACGGTGCGCCCGCTCGCCCAGATCGCCCGCTCTATCCGCGCGCTTGCGGCGGGCCGGAAAGACACCTCGATCCCCTCGGCCGACCTCGACAACGAGATCGGCGACATCGCCCGCGCAGCCGAAGTGTTCCGCCGCGCGCTGGAGGAAGCCGATACGGCGCGCGAGGCGGCGGTGCGCGCGCTCACCGAGCAGCGCCTCGCCGAAGAGAGCTACCGAAAGCTGTTCGAGGGCTCGGTCGACGGCATCTACGTCACGACGCCGGCCGGCGATCTGCTCAACGCCAATCCGGCGCTGGCGCGGATGATGGGCTACGACAGCCCGCAGCACCTCATCGACAGCATCAACGACATCGCCCACACCATCTACGTCCATCCCGAGGCACGCGTCGAATACCAGCGGCTGATGGCGCGCGACGGCATGGTGCGCGAGTTCGAGTACCAGGTGCGCCAGCGCAGCGGCAACATCCTGTGGCTCTCCGACAGCGCCACCGGCGTGCGCGACGAAGCGGGCAACATCGTCCGCTATGAGGGCACGCTGCGCGACATCACCGACCAAAAGCGGGCGGAAGACGCCATCGCCGAAGGCCGGCGCTTGCTCCAGCAGGTCATCGACACCGTGCCCGCGGTGATCAACGTCAAGGATCGCGACCTGCGCTATGTGCTGATGAACCGCTACATGGCCGGCATCTTCGGCATCGAACCCGGCGACGCGCTCGGCCGCACCACGGCGGACCTGATGTCGCGCTACGGCGCGGCCAAGACCGACGAGAACGACAAGCGCGTGCTCAGCATCCGCAAGGGGCTCGGCTTCTATGAGGAGGAGTACAAGGACTCCTCCGGCAACATGCGGCAATGGCTGGTCAACAAGCTGCCGCTGCTCGATGCCGAGGGCGAGATCGAGCGGATCGTCACCGTCGCGCTCGACATCGGCGAGCGCAAGCGCGGTGAGCAGGAGATGCGCAAGGCCAAGGAGTCCGCCGAGACCGCGCTGCGCAATCTGCGCGAGACCCAGGCCTCGCTGATCGAGGCCGAGAAGCTCGCCGCGCTCGGGCGCCTCGTCGCCGGCGTCGCGCACGAGGTCAACAATCCCGTCGGCATCAGCCTCACGGTCGCCTCCGCGCTGGAGCGCAAGACCGCGATGTTCACCGCCGAGGTCGAGCGCGGCGAGCTGCGCCGCTCCACGCTCAACGACTTCCTCAACACCAGCCGCGACGCATCCTCGCAGCTCGTCTCCAATCTCAACCGCGCCGCCGAGCTGATCCAGTCGTTCAAGCAGGTCGCCGCCGACCGCAACTATTCGGATCAGCGCAGCTTCGATCTTGGCGACCTCACCGAGCAGGTCGTGATGAGCCTGAGGCCGGGCCTGCGAAAGCACAATCTGACGCTCAATGTCGAGTGCCAGCCGGATCTCACCATGAACAGCTATCCGGGCCCGTACGGCCAGGTGCTGACCAATCTGTTTCTCAATTCGGTGGCGCACGCCTTCCCGGACGGCCGGCCGGGGACCATCGACATCCAGGTTCGGGAGTCCGGCAAGGACAATGTCGAGATCATCTTCTCTGACAATGGCTGCGGCATGTCGCTCGACGTCCGTCGTCGTGCCTTCGATCCGTTCTTCACGACGCGGCGCGACCAGGGCGGCACGGGTCTTGGATTGCACATCGTCTACAGCATCGTCACCAACCGGCTCGGCGGGCGGCTCGATCTCGATTCTGAACCGGGCAGCGGCACCCGCATCCAGATCATCCTGCCGCGCACCGCGCCGCTGGAGCAGGCTGCGGAGTAGCTTCTATTGTTTGAGCATGATCTTTTCGGAAAACCGCAGCACACTTTTCCGGATCATGCTCCTAATCAGCCTCGGCGAGCTTGTGCAGCGTTGCGCCGAAAATCAGGCTGGCCTTGCCGACCAGCGCCGTGCCCGTCATTTCCGCGCGCGTGTCCGTGTAGGTCCCGCTGACGCCGATACCCACGGGAGCAGGACCTCCGAACAGCGGATTGTCGTCGCCTCGCGGCGAGGTGTGTCGTTGCACCAGCACCTCGCCTTTGAAGGTGGTGTCGTCCTTCACCACGTAGCTGCCGGTGTAGTAGAGGTAGGCATCGCCGCCAAGGATCTTGCCGTCGCGAAAAAGGATCACGCCGCTGCCCTTGCCGGCTCGACCATCGAGCAGGGTCACGTGAATCGAATAGAGACCGTTTTTCATAACGTCCCGCATGCCGGCCGCCATCGCCCAATGGCGTAACCGGTCCCGCTTTTATGCCAAAGCGCATTCTCTCGCGCAACGCGGCAGTTTGCCGGCCGGCCACGGGAAGTTGCCGCCGCGAGCCGTAGTTGTCCCGGCTTGTGCGTGACGCCGTCATGACGGTCTGATGACGGGGCGAGGCCGGCCGCCTGCGAATCAGGGTTGGCCCGCGAAATGCATAACAATTGTTGCACTGGCCGCGGGGTGCTGGAGCAAGACGATGAGCAACTGGATCAATTCCGGCGGCGATGAGCCGCGTCTGTACAGTGCGCGTCCTACGAATTGCAAAAGCGAACGACGGTGTTCCGGCAGCGTAACATACTGGGCAAGACTGGCAGGTGCCCTGGTCCTGGTTGCACTCGCAGCCCCCATCGGCCATGCGCGCGACCGCGGCCAGTTCGTCAACACCAATGCCGATCTGAAGGCCTGGTTCGACGGCCTGCGCAGCGGCAAGGGGCCGTGCTGCTCCGATGCCGACGGTTCGGCGCTCTCGGACACCGACTGGGACAGCAAGGACGGGCACTATCGTGTCCGTCTCCCGCGCTATGGCTCCAGGCTCGAAGGGCAGCCGCAGGAACTCGTCTGGGTCGACGTTCCCGAGGAGGCCGTGATCTCCGAGCCCAACCGGGTGGGGCGCACCATGGTATGGCCGATCTACGGCTACATGGGCGTCAGCATCCGCTGCTTCATGCCCGGCAGCATGACGTAGCCGCGCCGGCGGCGGCGTGTCGCGTCTGGTGAGGGCGCTCGCCGCGTCAGGTATATTTCTTGTCGCGTTCGAGCAGCTCGATCGAGATGCCTTCGGGGCCGCGGATGAAGCAGATGCGCACGCCGGGCCGGATCGTGGTCGGCTCGCGCGTGAAGGTGACGCCCTTGGCCTTGATCTCGGCCGCAACGGCATCGATGTCCTTCACCGTCAGGCCAAAATGATCGAGACCCTGATGTGGGTGCGGAGGCGGCGGGTTGACGGCGTTGTCGCCCTCGAGTGGCGCGATGAAGATCCTGGCGCCGCCCAGATTCACGTCGATCCGTCCCGGCGCGTGCACGATCTCGCCACCGAGGATGTCCCGCAGCCAGGCCGCCGTGGCCTCCGGATCGGGGCTGCGCAGATGGACGTGATCCCAAGTGACGACTGGCATTTCAATTCTCCCAACGGGCCTTTGCGATGTTGTCGCGCATGTTAGCGGCGGCGGGCGGTGATCGCCACCGTCCTTGCCGATTCGCAACTGCGCGGGAACCTTAGTTCCTCTTCCGGATTAAGGTAAGCAGTGGCCGGGTCCGTCGTTGGATGGGCTTTGGCCGCGATCGGTGATGCAACCATGAACGCCAGGCTCGACCGGATCGGATTGGGGCGCTTCGCCGGGACCGGCGAACGAGTGGCGCGGGCCGTGACGATCGCGAGCGTCTCATTTGGCCGCAGCCTGCTGTGGCTGCTGGCGGCCATCATTGTCGGCTGCGGCGTCTGGATGCTGCTGCCTCTGTCCAAGGGAAATAGCGCTGAGCCGGTGAAGGCGGAGCTGGCGGCCGTCGAGGCGGCTCCTTCGGGCGATGCGGCCGCAACGGTGTCGCCGGCCTTGGAAGCCCAGGCACCGGCGATGGCAGAACTCGGTCGTCTCAGGATTTCATCGCAGACCTGGCGCCGCGGCGGCCTTGGCTCGAGAGCCCTGGTGACGTTCACGCTGCGAAACGACAATGACTATGCCGTAAAGGATGTTGAGATCGTCTGCGCGTTTGCGCGGCGCGACGGCAGTCATCTCACCAACCGCAGCCGCGTGCTGGCGGATCCGGTCAGCATGAAGAGCCGCAAGACCTTTGCGCATATCCCCGTCGGCTTCATCAACGTGAATGCCGATCAGGCGAAATGCTCGCTGGTTGCAGCACGCCGTGCTTAACGGCGGTATGTTCCGGTAGCGGAAAAGTTACCCTCATTGGTCCTTGGCGAAAAAACCTCGCGTCGCCATTTGAACCGAACGGCTGGGCCAGGAACAAATTAACAGATCGCCTGTTGAGGCGGAGAGCCCACGCGGGGATGCGGGGGGCGGAGCGCGGCCAATGCCCATCTTTCGATATTTCACCTTTGTCGGTGGAGCTTTGCTTGCACTGCTGTTCGCGGTGAATTTCGCTTTCCCGGCGGCGCCCGTGGCGCAAGCCGTTGCGACCGTAAGCAACGATCAGCCCCTGATCCGAATCCGATCCGATCGGCACCTGCCTGAGCGCGTCGTGCTCGACACCAGCCAGCCGACGATTGTCGCGCCGGCGGTGAAGACCGCCGCGGTTGTGGCTCCTCAGCCGCCCGTGCAGGAGGCCCAGTCGGCGGCCTTGGCCGAGCTGTCAGCCAAGGCGCGGGTGCGCGAGACCTTCGCCCAGTTCACGCCTGGTTCGAAGGCCGACGCCGCCAAGAAGCCGGAGGTCCAGGCTCAGCCGAAGCGTAAGGTCGCCAGAGCGCATCCGGCCCCGCAATATGGTGGGCCGCAGTATGGTGGGCCACAGTATGGCCGGCCGATGATGGTGGCACAGCAGCCGCATTTCGGCCTCTTCAACACAACCTGGTGACAAGCCGGCTGTGACCCGCCTCGATCGAGGCGGGAAGGGCTTTTTATTGGCCCGCCTCTCTGCTAATTCGAATCCATCCGAACGCCGCCCGGTGCGCTGGCTCGCCAGCAACGGTCCGGTGTTTCGCGGTTACGGCCCAATCCTTGGGCCAAGGGCGCTCGTAGCTCAGCTGGATAGAGCATCGGATTTCGATTCCGAGGGTCGGAGGTTCGAATCCTTCCGAGCGCGCCAATACTTTGGCGTTCCAGATATGTTCCAGAACGGCGCTGATGCCGCGCAGGCTCGCAAGGGCTTGCCGCGTCGGTCAGGCTGACGGGATACGGCTGTGCCGGCCGCGCGCCAGCGTGTCAGACGGTGCCTCGTGGAACGTCGCGCGGTAGGCTGCGGCAAATTCACCGAGATGATGGAAGCCCTGCGCGCGCGCACACGTGGCGACGGTGGCGCCGCCGCCCTTAAGCAGGCGGGCGCGGGTCGCCCACAGCCGCTTGAGGCGAATGTATTGGTGCAGGCTCATGCCACGCACCTTGCTGACCGCGCCGCCGAGCGTCCGGATCGAGACGCCGAACTCGCCGGCGAGATCGGCGGTATAGATCGGCACGGTCGGATGGGCTGCGACGTAATCGTCGATCCGCTGCACCAGCTTGATCGAACGCTCGCCCTGGACCGAGGCGCTCCGATCCGACATCAAATCGATCCGAAACAGATCGTCGAGTGCGAGCAGCAGGCCCTCCTGCAGATGGGCCGCCGCCTCGGTGGTCTCGAACAGGAGCGGCTGCATTGACGCGGTTCGCAGGATGTCGAGCAGGAGCTGCCGCGTGTGGAGCAGGGCGGGCCGGCTCGCGACATGAGCCCGCAAATCGTCGGCGCGATCGAACCAGCCCCGGTCTTTCAGCTCGGGGGAGAAGATGATCATTGCATGATGATTGGTCTGAGGCTCGACGAAATGGCATTCATCGTTGCCGCGGAGCGTAACGAAGAAGCGCGCGTCGAGATCCAGGCCCTTGAAGTTGACCTGGAGGTCGTCGGTCATGGACAGGATCACCATTCCGCCCGGCATCCGATAGGCGGTGTCGAGGATGCGCGCGAACGATCTCATCATGATGATGCGGCACGCCGGCAGGGAGACGACGGCGCGGGCGGCGGCGAAGTTCGGAATGTCGAGCGGAATGCTTCTGGCGTCTTCCATCGTCTCGATCGGCCGAAACGCATCGACGTCGGCAAAGCCGATCAGTTGAAGGGCGGAGGACGGAGCGAGGGCGTCGAACAACATGATCTGGCCGGCTGCTGAAATGTGACAATCAAATGAACGTCGATACACCGCCATCAATGGCGAAACATCGCGTTTCAGTAAACCGAATTTCAGGCCGTAGTATTGCGGACATCATGCCATGACGTCCGTCAGATCAATGCGACCGTCAACGTTCCCGGCTCATCGGCTGGCCGGAGGCTAGGTCGATGAAATGCAGCCGCGTGCAGGCGGGACAGGCGAAGGATGCAAAGCTCCGTTCCTCCTGTCTCAGCTGTTGCTCAAGATGCGTCTGTACGTTCATGCCCGTCTGAGGGCATCGAAAAATGATCAACTCCGCCATCACCGTAGAATGACGGTGCGGGCCGAATTCATCTTTGATCTGGATCAGTTTTGGAATTGCTCCAGGCCGGCGACGACCGCGCAAGGAATGATCTCGCAAAAGCGAAGGGGCCCCGAGGGCCCCTTCAGATGTTACCAGCGGCGGTAGCGTGGGCCATAATAGCGTGGACCGTAACCGTAAGAGCGCGGCCCATAATACCGGGGGCCGTAATACGGCCGGGGCCCGTAATACCCATAGTAGTTCGGACGCCAAACGCAGCGCCCCCAGGCGTCGCAGACCATGCGGACCTGCTCGACGTCGGAGGCCTGCGGCGTCGCAGGCGCGGGCGCGATGGGCATGGCAGACGCCGCCGGCGATGTCGCCAAAGCGCCAAACATGGCACCGAACAAAGCTGCGGCGACGAGGCCGATCTTGAGATTCATGATGTCTTCCTCCGCTGACGCGATCCAGGATATCGAACTTGTTCTGATCAAATTGTGGCGGAACCGAAATGTAATGCTGATGAACAAATCTTCAGCCGGTCCGCCGCAGGCCTGACCTCAACCCCGCCAAACTATCCCAGGTTCGCGCGAGTGACCAATGCTGCGCCTGCGCTGCGATGGCCCCGCAGGACATCGATGCGGTTCTTGATCCTGCGCAATTCGCAGTCGGGGCTTCGTTCGTAGTCTTGTCGCGTGGCCAGTCCTTCCACGAATTCGAAGGGCAGGCTCACAGGTTGCTTGGAGCTGTGCAATGGACAAGATGAGATTAGACAAGGGCGGCTGGCTGGTCGTGTGCGATGGGCGCAAGGCGCTCATTCTGGAAAACCTCGGCGACGAGATGTTTCCGAACCTTCACACCAGGGAGGTGCACGAGCAGCCCAATCCCCTAACCAGCGCGCAAGGGAGCGCCGCGCCGGGCCGCCTGCATGCCGCTGCCGGCGGCGTGCGCAGCTCGGCCGAGCAGACCGATTGGCACGATGAGGCCGAGCGCGCCTTCCTGCGCAGCCTTGCCGGCCGGCTCGATGCGGCCGTCAGCTCTGGCGAGACCACGGCCCTGACCATGGTGGCCTCGCCGCGCGCGCTCGGGATGATCCGCGCCGATTATTCGGACGTTATGCGCAAGGCGCTGCGGGGCGAGGTCGGCAAGGACCTCGTCAAGCTGCCGGTCTACGAGATCGAGAAGCAATTGCTGCTGTCGGGCGCCGCCAAATAGAGGCGTCCGCAGAGGCCGCGCCAGCGCCCCTCAGTAGCAGGGGTGCCGGCGGCGGTCCTGGCCGACATAGGCGGCCGCGCTCCGGTAGCAATGGTTGGTCGAGGGGCCGTCGTAAAAGGCGAAGGTACCGGGGGTGATGCCGGGGCCGTAATTGTGCAGATAGCTGATCGGGTAGGGCAGCGGATTGGCGTAATGGCGGTAGTGCCGGTGATGACCCCGCGCCTCCGCGAGGCCAGGGGCTAGGATTGCGGCCGACAGGGCAGCAACCGCGGCTACAAGCGTCAACTTGCTCATCTCGATTCTCCGGAACCCGCGCGAAGTGGTCAGCCATCTATAGCCACTTCGCACCTCCAGGGCACCCGTCCGGCGCCCGGAAATCGGGGCTGATCCCTCAGATTCCCGGGTGGGTGTGACAGAATTGCCCGACATGCGGTCGAAGGCTGCCCATTTTTGGCCTTTTCGGGATGCTTAACGAATTCCCCACACAAGTATGACCAAAGACTATTCGGTTAAGAATCCTGTTGCCGGCCTAGGGGCTCATTTCGCGGGTCCTTCGAGGCCGGTCCATTCCTGAAGGCTTTCGCCGTCACGCCGCCATGCGCATCACGCTTCTGAGCCTGCTGTTGCTCTGCCTCGCCGCCTCCACGCCGGCGCGGGCCGAGCTGCATATCACCCGCGACCACGGCGGCTATGTCGAGGAATACAAGACCAAGTACAAGCGCGTCCGCGAGAAGGGCGAGCGCGTTATCATCGACGGCATCTGCAACTCGGCCTGCACGCTGGTGCTCGGCATGGTGCCGATGAACAAGATCTGCGTGACCCCGCGGGCAAGCCTCGGTTTCCACCAAGCCTATTACGACAAGGCCTTCACCTTCGGCATCAAGGTCACCAGCTCCGAGGGCACGTCCGACCTGATGTCCTACTACCCCGACAAGGTGAAGGACTGGATCCGCCGCAATGGCGGGCTCACCACCGACATGAAAAAGATCAAGAACGGCGTCGAGCTCTGGAAGATCATCGACCCCTGTCCGGAAGAATGGTGAGCGGCTGAGCTGAGCCGTCATCGTCCGTCGCAGCGCAGCATCGTCCGCACGAAATTCGCATTGCCGCATAGCTGCCGGTGGGGCAATGAGGGCGGCAATGAACCATAATCAAGAAGCCCTGACCGCCCGCGCCGCGCCGATCCTGTTCGTCCTGCTCTGGAGCACCGGATTCATCGGCACCAAATACGTCGTCAACAATGCCGATCCCTTGACCTATCTCGCCATCCGCATGGCGATCGTGGTCGGCCTGATGGCGATCATCGTGGCGATCGCGCGGCCGAAATGGCCTGACAGCACCGGCATCGCGCACAGCGCGGTCGCCGGCATTCTCGTCCACGGCTTCTATCTCGGCGGCACCGCGATCGCGATCGCGCATTCGATCCCGGCCGGGCTCTCCGCACTGATCCCGGGCCTGCAGCCGATCCTGACCTCGACCATCGCCAACCGCTGGCTCGGCGAGAAGGTGACGCCGGTGCAATGGGCCGGGCTCGTGCTCGGCCTCGGCGGCGTGGTGATGATCCTGCACAACCGTCCCATGACCGGTGAAGCCGGTCTCGGCTGGCTTGCCTCGGTCGTCTCCCTGATCAGCATCACCCTCGGCACGCTCTATCAGCGCCGCTACTGCAACCAGATCGACTGGCGCTCAGGCAATCTCGTGCAATATGTGTCCGTCACCATCTTCTTCGCGATCGGGGCCTTCCTGTTCGAAGACCGCGTGGTGCACTGGACGCGGGAGTTCGTGCTCGCGCTCGGCTGGCTCGCGGTGGCGCTCTCGATCGGATCGATCGGGCTATTGTACTGGCTGATCCGCCACGCCGCGGCGACCTCGGTCGCGAGCCTGTTCTATCTGGTGCCCGCCGTGACCGCGCTGATGGCTTATTTGCTGTTCGGCGAGAAGCTCGACGCGCTGGCGATTGCCGGCATGGGGATGTGCGCGGCCGCGGTGTTCGTCGTCAACAGGCGCTTCTAGGCGGATGGAGCGGGCGACGGGATACATCCCTGACGTGTGCGGCAGGTTCGTGTTAGGCTGAACGCATTTCAGTTTCACATTCACACGGTGATTTCCATGAAGAAGGCGAGGCGCGCGCTGCTCGGCAGATCGTTGAAACCGGTCCGGATTGCCTGCATCAACTACGCGGAGGAGATGATGAGCGACCGGATGATGGCCAAGCTCACAGCCGCGCTCCAGAAATGCTACGACGAGCATTTCCTCCCCGTCTGGGGCTACCCGGTCGATCTCGACGTCACCCGCAAGCCGAAGCCGACGGACTGGCAGCTCGTCTATTTCGACGACGCCACCCACAAGAACTTCCTCGGACGACACGAGCTGACGCATCGCGGACAGCCGATCTCGAAGATATTCCTGAAGGCGCTGGGTGAGGACGATCCCATCAGCCTGGCGGCATCGCACGAGCTGTTCGAGATGGTGCTGGACCCCATGGCCAATCTGTGGGCCGACAAGACCCGCCACACCCAATATGCCTACGAGGTCTGCGACGCCGTGGAGGAGGACTCCTTCCTCGTCAACGGCTTTCCGATGTCGAACTTCGTTTATCCGTCCTGGTTCGAGCCCTTCGAGCATCCCCGCGGCACCAAATTCGACCATATGGGATCGCTCAAGGCGCCGTTCTCGATGACCGAGGGTGGCTACGTCATCAAGAAGGTCAACGGCAGGCGGCTGATCAAGCAGTTCGGCTCGCCGGAAAAGCGGCGGCGCTTCAAGGCCGAGGACCGCCGCGGTCATCGCAGCGAATTCCGCGATCCGAAGGGAGAGCATCACCCGGGCCGGCGCGCATCCAAGCCGCGGGGGTAGGGTATCCCGGGAGCTTGTCTCCGGGCGCGCACGCACCCGGAGACAAGCTCGAGCGCCCCGATCAGCGCTTGGCCTTCCGAGCCTTCTTTTTCGACTTGGTGGCTTTCTTGGCCGCTTTGGCGGTCTTCTTCGCGGCCTTCTTTGCAGTTTTTTTGGTCGCTTTCTTGGTCGCTTTTTTCGACGACTTCTTTGCAGCCTTCTTCGAACTCTTCTTCGAGGCCTTCTTGGCCTTCTTCTTGGAAGCCTTCTTCGGCGCTACTTTTTTCGCGACCTTCTTGGCGGCTTTGACGGCGGTAACCGCCGCATCCTTGGTCGCTTCCACGGCTGTGGTGATCGTCTCCATCGCCTGTTCGGTGATCGGCTTATCGTCGTCCATGTCGTCCCCCGCGGTTTGATTGGCGCGATGACGATAGCGGGTTTCGAAATTGTGTCAAAGCAGCGCTCAACTTCTGCGGATCTTTGCGTAGGCGGCGAGCGCACGCTCGCGCCCTTTGGCATGATCGACGATCGGCTGCGGATAGGTCTTGCCGAGCGTGATGCCCGCGCTTGCAAGCTCGATCGGCGTGGCCTGCCAGGGCCGGTGGATCAGCTTGGTTGGCATGTCCTTCAACTCCGACACCCAGCGCCGAACGTAGGTTCCATCCGGATCGAACTTCTCGCCCTGGAGCTGCGGGTTGAACACGCGGAAATAGGGCGCCGCGTCGGCGCCGCAGCCGGCGACCCATTGCCAGTTAGCGGGATTCCTGCCGGCATCCGCGTCGACCAGCGTGTCCCAGAACCAGGCTTCGCCCTCGCGCCAGTCGATCAAGAGGTGCTTGACCAGGAACGACGCCACCACCATCCGCACCCGGTTGTGCATCACGCCGGTGTGCCAGAGCTCGCGCAGGCCGGCGTCGACGATGGGGTACCCGGTATGCCCGCGCTGCCAGGCCGCAAGCGCCTTCTTGTCGCTCTTCCAGGGGAAGCCGTCGAAGCTCGTTTGCAGGTTTTCGGTGGCGAGGTCGGGATGGTCGTGGAGCAGGTGACGGCAGAATTCGCGCCAGCCGAGCTCGCTCAGGAACTTTTCGATGCCGGGCCCGAGTGACGGATCCTCGGCCGCGGCAAAGCGCGCCGCGTGCCAGACCTGGCGCGGGCTGAGCTCGCCGAAGCGCAGATGCGGTGACAGGCTTGAGGTGCCGTCCCGATCCGGCCGGTCGCGATCGCCGACATAGCAGCGTGCGGTGTGCTTGAGGAAATCGCGCAGGCGCATCCGCGCAGAGGCTTCGCCCGGGGTCCATGTCTCGCGCAGGCCGCCCGCCCAATCCGGCCTGGTCGGTTCGAGCTGCCAGCTTTCCTGCTCATCGCTCGCAAGCCTCGGCGCAGGGCGCAGCTGCTTCGGTGCGGGCAAGGGCTTTGGCGGATCGCCGAGTGACAGCACGCGCCGCCAGAACGGCGTGAATACGCGCAAGCCCCGGCCTTCCTTGTTGCGGATGGCCGAGGGTGGGACGAGGAGATCGCCGGGGAAGCTTTGCGAGTCGATGCCGAGCTTTGCCAGTGCGGCTTCGAGCTGCCTCTCAACCGCCTGATGCGGCGCCTGCGCAATTCCATTCCAGTAAACGGCGCGGGCACCGCTTTCGCGGGCCAATTCGGAGATGACCTTGGCCGCCGGTCCCCTGCGCAGGACGAGCGATCCACCGCACGTGGCAATCTCGGCGCCAAGCGCCCGCAACGACTGCGCCAGCCACCAGCGCGCCGCGCTGCCCGGCGGGCGCCCGGCGGCCTCGTCGAGAACATAGAGGCAGACCACTGGCGCGCCGGTTTTCACGGCAGCATGGAGGGCGGGATGGTCGGACAGGCGAAGGTCATCGCGAAACCAGACGATGACAGGCGCGCTCGGCGTGGTTAGGGGCGTCCTCGTTTACACTTTGGAAAGCATGCCGCGTGCGGCGGTGTGAACCGCCGTTAATGGGACCGTAAGCGGGCTGCACGAATATGCAGGAATTACGGGGGTAGTTCCATCCATGTCCAAACTTTCGACGGCAAAACGCCTGCCGCAATTCAAGCTCGGCACCAAGGCGGTCCTGTGCGCCGTGCTGCTGATCGCCATGAACACCGCGCTCGTGGTCGGCGTCGGCTATTGGTCGCTGACATCCGCCTTCAATGACCGCGCATTGCGCGACATCGAGGTCAATCTGCGCACGCTGGCACTGGCCTTTACCGAGACCGTTCCGGCCGCCAAGATCACGATGAGGGATGGCACGGTCGCGCGCGCCGAGATCCCCAAGATGCCTGACTTCAGGGATCACGCCATCGTCGATCGCGCGGTGTCCTATGTCGGCGGCAATGCGACCCTGTTCGTGTTCGACGATGCGAGCGGGCAGTTCGTGCGACGCTCGACCAATGTGAAGAAAGAAAATGGCGATCGCGCCGTCGGCACCCAGCTTGCCGCGGACCATCCGGGGCAGGCACCGCTGCGCCGTGGCGAGGCCTATAAGGGACCGGCCACGCTGTTCGGCAAATCGTTCATGACCGCCTATTTCCCGATCGTGGACGGGGCCGGCAAGGTCGCCGGCATCCTCTATGTCGGAATCCCCATGGCCCAGTACGAGAGCATGCTGGCCCAGGCGATCGAGAGCATGGCGGCCGCCGCCGGGCTCGCGGCGCTTCTCGTGCTGGTCCTGACCCTGCTGGTCGTCCGCCGCGTCACTCGGCCGCTCACCTCGGTCACGCGCTCGCTCACCGCGCTTGCCAACGGCCAGAGCGACGTCGCGATCGAGTGCGAGGATCGCGCTGACGAGATCGGCGAGATCGCCCGCACGGTCGCGGTGTTCAAGAGCAATTCGCTGGAGCGGGCGCGCATGCGCAGCGAGCAGGCGGCAGCCACGGCTGCGGCGGCCGAGCAGCGCAAATCCGACCTGCGCGGCTTCGTCGAGGAGTTCCGCGGCAGCGTCGGCGGCATCCTCGACAAGGTGCTGGCCTCGTCAGGCGAGTTCGAGCGCGCCGCGCGGCAGCTCACCGACGTCGCGCGCTCCACGGCCGACCTGTCGGCGCAGTCGGCGGGAGCGTCCGAAAACGCCTCCGAGCACGTGCGTTCGGCGGCGTCGGCCTCGGACGAGCTGTCTCAATCGATCTCCGAGATCACCCGGCGCGTGCAGGAATCCAACCAGATTTCAGCCGAGGCCGTGCAGCAGGCCGAGGCGACCGATCAGCGCATCGCGCAGCTCTCCGAGGCGGGCGCGCGCATCGGCGACGTCGTCAAGCTGATCACCTCGATCGCCGAGCAGACCAACCTCCTGGCGCTGAACGCCACCATCGAGGCCGCGCGCGCTGGCGATGCCGGTCGCGGCTTCGCGGTGGTGGCCCAGGAGGTCAAGACGCTGGCCGGCCAGACCGCCAAGGCAACCGACGAGATCTCGAACCAGATCGCCAGCATGCAGCTTGCGACCGAGGAATCGGTCGTCGCCATCAAGGCGATCGGCCAGACCATCGAGCGCATCAGCGGCATCGCCGGCTCGATCTCGGCTGCGGTCGAGCAGCAGAAGAGCGCGACCCACAACATCGTGGCCAGCGTTCGCGCCGCGGTCTCAGGCACAGCCGATGTCGCCGTCAACGTCCGCCACGCCGCCAAGGGCGCCAGCGAGACCGGCGAGACCTCGAGCCGGATGTTTGCCTCAGCCCAGGCGCTGTCCGGCGAGAGCCTGCATCTGAAGGCAGAGGTCGACGGTTTTCTGGATCGGGTGCGGGCGGCGTAAAGCAGCGTCGTCATCCCGGGATGGTCCGAAGGACCAGACCCGGGATCTCGAGATCCTCAGGTGCGCAATCGCGCACCATAGTTCGCGCTTTGCGCGCCCCGGGATGACTTTTTGCGGTCGCTATCCGCGACCGCGAAAAGTCACTTCGGCTGCGGCACGATGCGGATGTAGGGCTTCGGCTCTTTCCAGCCCTGCGGATAGATCGTCTTGGCCTCGTCGTTGGAGACCGAGCCTGCGATGATCACGTCCTCGCCCTGGCTCCAGTCGGCCGGCGTCGCGACGCGATGCTTGGCGGTGAGCTGCAGCGAGTCGATCACGCGCAGGATCTCCTGGAAGTTCCGGCCCGTCGTCATCGGATAGACCAGCACCAGCTTGATCTTCTTGTCCGGTCCGATGATGAAGACGTTGCGGACGGTCTGGTTGTCGGCGGCGGTGCGGGTGAGGGGATCGCCCGAGATCGCGGCCGGCAGCATGCCGTAGAGCTTCGAGACGTTGTAATCGGTGTCGCCGATCATCGGATAGTTCGGGGCCGCGCCTTGCGTCTCCTTGATGTCTTCCGACCATTTCGCATGGCGGTCGACGGGATCGACCGAGAGGCCCATCAGCTTGACGCCGCGCTTGTCGAATTCCGGCTTCAGCTTGGCGAGCGCGCCGAGCTCGGTCGTGCAAACCGGCGTGAAGTCCTTGGGGTGCGAGAACAAGAGCGCCCAGCTGTTGCCGATCCAGTCGTGGAACTTGATCTTCCCTTCGGTGGTCTCGGCTTCGAAGTCGGGTGCGGTGGTGCCGATCGGAAGTGTCATGGTTCTACCTCATCGCATTGAATATACTGGAGAATTTGTCTCTGGCCGTCCCCCTCATTATAGGGGTCTTACAACGCCAAGTGAACGCCAACTGAACCGGTTCAAGTAAAATGTGAATTCCTTCCTTGAAGGGCTGATTTTCTAGCAACTTATTGTTACGGCCGCACCTGCGGCGAAACAGCTCCACCCGGGGTCACACGGTCTCGCTCGCCCCGATAATGCCTTTTATGACTTCCATCACGCTCGCCCGGCGCGTCTTAGAACCAAAATGGTCCTGACAGCGACCAATTGGCAACCATCTAGAAAAGTCGCGATCCCCGTATCGAATCGTTAACCACCCCTTTACGCCGGCATGAAAATGCTGGCCGATCAGAAGAAATCTGGAAGTGAACTATGTCTGCCGCTGCGCCTAAATCTGCTGACTCGCCGTCCCTCGAACCGTCCTGCCGCGATACCGCGGCCCATGCACTCTCCATCGTGCGCGACGGCGTGATCACGGGCGAAGGCCCAACCACCAAGGGCCGGGTCCATTTCTCCCGCTCGCTCGATGTCGATGACACCGCCTGGTGCACGCGCATCCTCACCGCCACCGCCGTCAACGACCAGCCGGTCAGCCGCACCGAGGCCGAGGTCCTGTTCGAGATCAACGAGGCCGCGACCGAACGCACCGATGGCGGCCGCTTCGATGATTTGCTCGCCAAGGCGGTTGCCCACTATGCCGCAAGCGCCTCGGGCCTGAAGGTGCCGCCGCGCAGCGTCGCGCTGTCGGCCGATACAGAGATCGAGAGCTGGGCCCCGTCCTATGCCTCCAAGGTCAACAGCGAGATGCTGGAGTGGATCGCCGGCCAGATGCGCGGCAAGCGTCACAACAACCGCCGCCTGATGGCGATGGTGGCGACCTTCCTCGGCGCCACCGCGCTGCCCCTGGCGGGCCAATTGCCGAACGTGTTCGACATTGGGATGTAAAAATCTGGGCATGTAACAACCGAGACCTTTTCGCGCCCGTTCGGCGCGCGAGCGAAAGCGGCGGGGTTATTTCCCCGCCGTTTTTTGTTTGCCGCCGTCCGGCTCGAGGCCGAGCGTGCGGCCCGGGAAGCCGGCGGCGTCGAAATAGCGCTGGCTGCCGACGCGCTGGAAGTTCAGCACGGTGGTCAGGCCGCCCTCCGCGGGCTTGGACTTCATTGTGCCGGCATAAGCCTTCGGCACGGTGCCGTTGGGCATGGCTTCCGACATCACGCGGCCGGCCAGGTCTCCTTTCTGTGTCGCGCTTAGGCCCATCAGCCGGGCGGCCGTCATGCCGACGTCGGCATTGCTGACCGGCAGCTCGTCGACGAAGCCGGCTTTGAAGTCCGGGCCGATCGCCGCCATGAAGTTCATGGTGTCGCCGCGACTGAAGCTGCCATGCATGCCCTGGCCCTGGCGCAGCACGGTGTCGGCGACCTGTACCGAGCAATTGGTCGGCGCCTCGCCGCAATTGCTGGCATAGGAGCGGAAGTTGACGACGATCGACGGCGTCGGCGTCGCCGCCTTGCCGCGCAGATTGATGCTCGACAGCGGCAGGGTGCCGGGGAAGCGGCCGAGCGAGTCCTCGACGAACAGGCCGGAGACATAGTCCTGCGCGAGCAGCGCCTTGATGGTTTTGGCCGCCAGCTTCTTGTCCCTGTTCGGGAGATAGACGAGGTCCGAGCCGCCATTGGTGGCGACGACGAGGTCGGGCTTTTCCGGATCCTTGCCGAGCACGCCGTTGCCGGCCTTGGGATGCTTGTTGCCCTCGATCTTCGCGTTCTTGTCGTTGGGGTCGAACAGCGGCAGGTCGAGCGCCTTGGCGAGGTCGAGCGCCAGGAAGCCCATCGGCAGAAAGTCCTTCGGCGTGTCGTCATAGCTGACCTTGGCCGAGGGGCTGGTCTTGCTTTCCTTGGAGATGGTCGAGAAGCCGTGGTCGGCCGAGACGATGATGTTGGTCGAGGCCGCAAGCCCGAGCTCGTCCAGCGCCTTGCGAAGCTGGGCGAGGTTGGTGTCGGCGTTCTTGATGCCGGCCATCGAGGTCGGACCGTTGATGCCGGGCATGATCTGGTTGAGGCTGTCGCCGGTGTTGTGCTGGCTGCCATCAGGGTCGCGCGACCAGAACACCAGCACGAACGGCTTGTTGCGTGCCTTGAACATCGGCAGCACCACCTTGGCGGCGACGTCGGCGAAATAGGCCTGCTGCGCGACGTTGGCGGCGGTCGTGCCCGGCGTCTTGGCATCGCCCGCCTTGGAATTGTCGCCGCGCGGCGGCGTGGTGGTGGGCAGGCCGGCCTTGGTGAGCGCGTCCTTCACCTCGTCCGACAGCGCCACGCCGTTCTTGCCGCCGGTGGCGTCGTCGAACACGATCGAATGCAGGCCGGATTTTTCGGGCTTGTCGGTGTGATCGAACTGATAGGTCGGACCGTGCTTGCCCAGCGCAGCGGTGCTGTACCCCTGGTCGCGGGCAAGCTTCAGGATGGTGTCCTCGTTGAGGTAGTTGCCCCTAAAATGCTCGTCGATGTCGCCGAGCACCGCATCGTTCTCGATGAAGGGCACCACAGTGTTGCCGGCGGGCACCGAGGTGTAGTTAGTCCAGATCGTGTTGGAGAACACGCCGGTGTCGCCGAGATAGTGACCGGTCGACATCGCCGAGCCGTTGGCCATGGTGAAGGTCGGGAAGAGCGAGTGCGAATTCTTGAAGTTGACGCCCTTGTCGCGGATTTCGGCCATGGCAGGTGCCGTGTCGGGGTTGACCTTCAGCGCGCGCAGACCGTCCGGGATGAACAGGATCAGATTGCGGGGCGTGTTGTTCTGGGCGGAGGCAAATCCGGTGGATAGCACTGTCAGTCCGGCGGACAGCAACACCAGTGAACGGCGCATCAAATCTCTCCCTGCGGTGAGGCGGCATGGCCGCAATCCGCGGCCCCCCAGCTTCGTTTAGTTTCGCTGCATGACGGCTTTGTTACAAGGCCCGTCGCCGATGCAAGAGGGTTGGGGGAGGGGGCTTGCTACTCCAATGTCCCGGACGCGGTGCGGAGCCGGAATCCAACTCGTAGGATGGGTAGAGCGAAGCGAAACCCATCACGCTTTTGTTGACGCGGATGCATGATGGGTTTCGCAAGGGCTCTACCCATCCTACGCTTTCGCAGACACGCCTTCGCATCCTCGCGGCGCATTTCGCCCGAGCTTTGCTTGTCGCCTCACCCTCAATTGAAAGAGGGCGCAGGGAAGGCCGGGAGCCGGTTGGCTCCCATCGACCGCCATGCCAGAGCAGATTGCGTGTGCTTCATGCATAGCGGGTAACAGGGCAACCGGAGCATCCCGGTCTTCCCTGCGCAGTGGGCTTACGGCTTATGTCGTGCTCTCCCCGGGGAGCGTTGCACTATTGCCCCCGTCGCCTTGCGGATGGCTGATGCGTGCGTCCGGTTGGACGGCACCCATCACCGCAAGACTTGGCGCACAGACCCCGGGCGCCAGGACGACACGATTTTGCCGTACGCGGATCACACCGGTCGTGTGCGCCAGGTGTTTCGCTCACGGTTGCCCGCCCTGCGAAATCCTTTGCGCCGATGTCACCTGCGTCCACCGCCGCCCGGCCCGCGTTCGTGACGATCGCGATACGCCCCTCTTCCTTGGGCCGGGTTGCCGCGACAAATATGTCATTTCCGAATTTCGGTAAAGTGGAATATTTTCGCCGCGGTGCGTTGACCGATTACTTGGGTGTTTTGCCCGTCGGGCAACGCAAGGGATTGTGGCCGGGACGTTCAATCCGTCGCGGTCTGCACCCGTGGTGCAGGGGTTTGCGCGGGCTTTGTTGCCCTCGGATGGCGGTCGACCCTGGCAAGATCGCGGCGGAGCGAGGATGGCGCTGCGTGCAGGGCAAACACGATCGCGATCTGCGTTCGGTTCGAAAGCCGGTATTTGCGCATGATGTTGCCGATATGCGCCCGCACCGTATTCTCTGAGATCTTGAGCTCGTAGGCGATATTCTTGTTCTGCATTCCCCGTGCGATCAACATCATCAGCTCGCGCTCGCGCGGCGTCGGTGTAATCGAGTCCTGCGGATCTCGGCTCATGGCTGGCTGCTCCCTGGACTGCGGGTTGACGTGGCCACTCCCAGCATGTTGTCACTCCGTCTTGAGCGCCTCGATCGGGCTGAGCTTGGACGCCTTGTGCGCGGGATAAAAACCGAAGATGAGGCCGGTCGCGATCGAGAAGGCGAGGGCAAGGCCGATCGCCTGACCGTCGATCGAGGTGACCCATCCTGCCATACGGGCCACCGTCATCGAGAGCGTGACGCCGCCGGCGACGCCGATGGCTCCGCCGAGCAGGCAGAGCACCAGCGCCTCGCAGAGGAATTGCAGACGGATGTCCCGCATCCGACCGCCCAGCGCGCGGCGGATGCCGATCTCCCGCGTACGCTCGGTGACCGACACGATCATGACATTCATGATGCTGATGCCGCCGACGAGCAGCGAAACCGAGGCGATGGCGACGAGCAGAAGCGCGACGGTGCGGATCGCTCCCTGCTGCGCTTCCATGGCGGCGGCCGGGTCCTGGACCTTGAAATCGTCCTCCTGGCCGGCGGGGACTCGGTGGCGTTGCCGCAGCAGGTTCTCGATCTCCGATCGTGCCCCCGCCATCTGTCCGTCGCCGGCGACCTTGGCGATGATGTAGGCGACCGAATCCCGGTTGATGTTGCTGGCACTGCCGAGGAAGCGCAGCTTGGCGGTGGCGAGCGGCACGAAGGCGACGTCGTCCTGCGCGGGTCCCTTGCGATCGAGAACGCCGACCACCTCTAGCGGGACCTTCATGATCCGGATCTGCGCACCGATGGGGTCGTCGCCGGGCGCGAACAGCTCGCGTGCGACCGTGCTGCCGAGGATCACGACCTTGCCGGCTCCGGCTTCCTCGGTGCCAGAAAAATAGCGACCGGTCGCGAGCTGCCAGTCGCGCACCATGAAATGTCCCGTCGTCGTGCCGTTGATCGTCGTATTCCAGTTCTTGCCCTCGTGGATGACCTGCGCCGTTCCGGCGATCGAGCCGGCGGCGGCCTGAACTTCCGGAATCTGCTCGAGGATGGCCTGCACGTCACTCTCCGTCATCGTCAGCTTGCTGCCGTCCTTGAGACGTACGCCGCCCTGGTAGACCGCGCCGGGGGTGATCATCAGCACGTTGGCGCCGATCGAGCGGATCTGTTCCTGCAGGCGCAACTGCGCGCCGGAACCGATCGCAAACACCGTGACGATGGAGGCGACGCCGATCACGATGCCGAGCATGGTGAGGAAGCTGCGCAGCGGATTGAGCCTGAGGGCGTGCAGGGCGATCTGGAATCCCTGGAGCATCGTCATGGCGCAGCGCTCCGTTTCGGCAGGGCCGGCGCCGGCGTCTCGTCCGCGACGAGCTCGCCGTCATGCAGGTGGATCGTGCGGCGGCACTGCGCCGCGATGCCGGGATCATTCGTGATCATCACGATGGTCTGGCCGGTCCGGTTGAGGGCGGCGAACAGCGCCAGGATCTCGGCGCCGGTACGGCTGTCGAGCGCACCGGTCGGCTCGTCGGCGAGCACGATCAGCGGAGAGGCGATCAGGGCGCGCGCGATCGCGACGCGCTGCTGCTCGCCGCCGGAGAGCTGCCGCGGAAAATGGTGGGCCCGGTGCAGCATGCCGACGGCCTGAAGGCTCGCTTCCGCGCGCGCCAGGCGTTCCCGGCGACCGATGCCGCAATAGACCAGCGGCAGCGCGACATTCTCGATCGCATCGTGACGCGCGAGCAGATTGTAGGACTGGAACACGAAGCCGATGCTCCGGGCGCGCAAGGACGACCGGCGATCCTCCGAGAGATCGGCGACATCGGCCCCTTCGAGATAGACCGCGCCCTCGCTCGGCAGGTCGAGCAGCCCGATCATGTTCATCAGCGTCGACTTGCCGGAGCCGGACGGACCCATCACGGCGACGATCTCGCCCTGCGCGATGTCAAAGCTGACATTGCGGACGGCGGTGACCGCCACTCCGTCGGTGCGATAGGTCCTGCCGACCGACTGGAGGCTGATGAGCGGCGGGGAGGCGGTCATGATCCGAACCTGATTCCGAGAAATTCCATGCCCGCGGGACGGATGGCCTGGCCGACGGCAACCTGGCTGCCCTCGTCGAGATCTCCGCTCTTGAGGGCGACCTGTTCGGTGCCGGCCGCGCCGACCGTCACCGCGATGCGCTGGAGCGAGCCGCTTGCGGTGCGCACCCACACCCCGCTGCGTGCGGCAGGATCCTGCCGCGTGCCGGAGGGCTGGAAGCGCAGTGCGGCGAGCGGCACCTTCAGGACGTCGTCCTGCCGCTCGATCACGATCTTCACCAGGGCGGTCATTCCCGGGAGCAGCGCGCCGTCGAGATTGGAGGTCGCCAGGACCACGGTGTAGGTGACGACGTGTTGCTGGGTCTGCGGTGCCTTGCGCACCTGCCGCACCACCGCCTCGAAGCGGCGGTCGGGGTAGGCATCCACCGTGAAGTGGGCGGGCTGGCCGGGGGCGATGCGGCCGATATCGGCTTCGTCGACCTGCGCGTGAATCTCCATGTCCTCCAGGCGGTGGGCCACCACGAAGGTGGTGCGCGATTCCAGTCCGACCGCGAGCGTCTGGCCCTCGTTGACGAACCTGCCGACGACGACGCCGTTGATCGGCGAGCGGATCACGGTGCGGTCGAGATCGGCCTGGGCCGCGGCGAGAACGGCTGCTTTCTCCGGCACAGCCATTCGTGCCTGTTGCAGCTCCGCCTCGATGCGGCGGACGTCGGCCTGTGCCCCCTCCACCGAATAGGAGTTGAGGGACATCAGGATCTCGGCCTCGCGCTCCTGGGCGAGGCGTGCGGTGAACTCGGTCTGCGCGTCGTCGACTGTCGTCGTCGCCACCACGTTCTGCGACTGCAGCGCCAGCTTCCGTTGCAAGGTCTTCTGCGCCGAGGTCTTGACCGCCTGAGCGCTCTCGAGCTTGGCGGCGAGCACGTCGCGGCTGCCTCTGGCGTTTTGCAGGTCGATCCTGGCGCGATCGAGCTTGGCCCTGGCGATGTCGACGAGCGAATTGGAGACGGCAAGGGCGGCCCTGGCTTCGTCGACCTTGGCCGCAAAGCTGCGCGGATCGATCAAGGCGAGCGGCTGATCCTTGCTGACGGTGTCGTTGAAATCGACATAGACCCGGGCGAGCTGCCCGGACAGCTGGGAACCGACCTCGATTGTCTTGACCGGCTGCAGGGCACCGGTGACCGTGACGGTCTGCTCGATGCTGCCGCGCTGGATCGAGGCGTAGCGGAACACGGGCGAATCGGATCCGAATGTCGGAGCTTCGCGTCCGGTGGGGACGAGCAGGCGCTTGGTCGATTCCAAGGCGTGCGCCGCCTTGTCCGTAGCCCTCCCGGCCGCGCCGGTAATGACGGCCGGCCCCACGGTGGTGACCGCGGCGAGGCTGCATGCAGTTCCAAGCAACGCAATAATTGGCACAAATCGCATATCAAAACCCGCCTGGTTGAAATGGCTTCGTTGCGGCAGGAAAAAATGGCAAGCTCGCTATGGTTGTAAATCATCTAAGGTAGTATCGATTGTCAGTATGTCGTTCTCGTCGGGGCGACGGTCGGGTGCGCCTGATGATCCAGTAGTAAAGGCGCGGGGTGCGACTTTTCGTGATTTGCTGGAGATGCATACGAAGCGTATCGATATGACGCGCGCGGTATCGAACTCGATTAGCTGACTAAACGTCCCGTCTGCTCCGGCCGAAAGCGGCCGGCGCTCGGCGTTCGACTCGGCACATGAGTGGCGATGCCATGATGCAGTTGGCAATACCGCGATCACGCGACCGGACTCCACGCTACCGGACTCCACGACACCGGCTTGCCGCATTCTCGATATCGCACTCCGCCGCGATGCGGACGGAGGCGCGCTCAATTCCCTCCGATCACGAAGCCCGATATGTGAACGCCTTCACTCGTCACGAGCGGGTGTTGGCTCTAAGACGTCGAACCGGTGGACCGATGCGCTTCGCCCGGACCCCGCGAATTCACCCAAGCACCTTGTCTGCGCTTGCAAGAAGAATGGATGGCTCGATGCCTGCTCATCGAGCCCCAAGCCGGGGAGTCCGTTGCAATGGTTTCAGGTCAAGCCATAGTTTATGTCGTTGACGACGAGATTCAGATTCGAACTGCGGTCGGAAATCTCTGCGAGGAGACCGGACACCAGGTGAAGTTGTTCGCCTCGACGGAAGAGTTCCTCGCGGAGAGTATTTCGCCCGGGCCGTCGTGCCTCGTGCTCGACGTCCGCTTTCCCGGCACGTCGCCGACCGGCCTCGAGCTTCAGCGCCGACTCGCCGAGACGGGCGTGCCCATTCCGATCGTCTTCATCAGCGGCCATTCCGACGTCCGCGTCTCGGTCGAGGCCATGAAGCGCGGCGCGGTCGAGTTTCTGCCAAAACCGTTTCGCGAGCAGGAGATCCTCGATGCGATCAGGCATGGCATCGAGCGCGACCGCAGGCGGCTGGAACGCGAGGATATCGTGCGTGAAGCCCGTCAGCGCGTCGAGACGCTGACGGCGAGAGAGCGCGAGATCATGCTGCTGATGGCCGAAGGGCTGGTGGCCAAGCAGATCGCGGCGAGGCTCGGCGTGAGCGAAGTGACGGCGAAGGTCCATCGCGCCAGAATGATGCGAAAGCTGGAGCTGCGTACGCCGATCGAAGTGGTGCGGTTGATCGACAGCATGGGGCGCGAAGCCGAGACGATTCGCGCCGGCGCGGGATAGCAGCTGTTTCTGCGCTTCGATGTGCCGACATCTCGCGCAACGTCTAGTCCGTACCGATTAGCATGAACTGCAGTCTGTTGCGCAGGCCACGATCGGTTCACAGTATCCCTACGATGTCGGCCTCTTCCAAGGCGGCATCCATACTCAGTCAGACAACTTGGTCAGAAAGGGATACTCCATGCGTAAATTGTTTTTTGCTTCCGTTGCATTGTTCGCCCTGTCCTCCGCGGCGCAGGCCGCCAACACCTCGACCACGGTGCAAGTCGGCGTCGTGAACGGCTCGTCCGTCACGCAGAACGGCCTCACCAACGACAGCTCGTCGACCAGCCAGCTCGGCATCGTGAACACTGCGTCCACGATGCAGGGGACCGGCGCTGCCTCGCTCAACAACGGCAGCACGGTGAACCAGGTCGGCGTGCAGAACTCGGCGACCACCGGCCAGGTGGCGTTCGGCAACAACACCAGCGCGATCACCCAGAACTCGTTCGGGCCCCCCGCGCTGCAGAACAACGCCGCCGGCGTCGGCCAGCTCAGCGTGTTCGGCGTCAACGGCAGCACCGTCTCGCAGACGGCGCACTGACACACAGCCCCGTTTGGCCGGACGCATCCAGTTGCGGTTGCGTCCGCGCCATTCTCGAATGCACCGCAATCCAGCCGGCCGATCAATTGCGATCGCCCGCCCATTGTCGCGGAGGAAATGACATGCGGATCACCTATTTCATTGCAACTTTCGTGGCGCTCGGTGCGCTGACGGCCGCCGACGCAAACGCCGGCAACACCGCCAGCGTGCTGCAATTCGGCACGACCAACACTTCGTTCATTTCGCAGAGCGGCGGCACCAGCAACAACGCGACCACGATGCAGTTCGGCGCCACCAATACGGCGACCACCTTGCAGACGGGCTCGCTCCTGACCGTCAACAATTCGGTGATCGGGCAGGGCGGCACGACCGCGACGGCGTCCAACACCGCGCTGGCCGGCCAGGTCGGCGGCTTCAATTCGAGCCTGATCGGCCAGATCGGTGCGAACAATGCCGCCGGAGTTGGTCAGCTCGGAATCCTGAACGGCTCGACGATCATCCAGCAGGCTCCGTGAGCCGACCGAACTGACGAGGCATGTCATGAAACATCATTTGGGACGCGCGGGCGCCGTCTTGCTCGCTCTGTGCTCGGCGGGCACCGGATCAGCCGGTGCCCAGACCGCCGACATCAAGACCATCGTCTCTGTCGGCGGGCCGCCGGTGGTGCTGAACCAGAACAGTCAGCTCAACATGGCGGGCGTGTTCATGATCGGCGGCAGCACCAGCGCGACAGTGACGCAGAACGGCACCAACAATGCCACGGGCGTCCTGCAATTCGGCGGAACGAATTCCGCATCGATCGGGCAGGCCGGAACGAACAATCTCGCCTTCGTCGGTCAGACCGGCCAGTCGGCGACGAGCCTGATATCGCAGCTCGGCACGATGAATGCAGGCACGGTGGCGCAATTCGGCGCGATCAACGCCTCGACGATCGTCCAGACCGGCCCGTAAGGCGCGAGCGAACGCGCCGGTGTCAGGAACGAACGGGGAAGCGCGATGCGATGCGGACAGATCTTGAGGCACGTGTTGGCCGTGGCGGCGATGCTCGCCGCCATCGGCACGGCGACGCAGGCGAGCGCCGGCTCCGTCCAGCGCAGCGTGACGAACCGGAATGTGACCATTGAAACCGTCGTGCAGTTCGGCAACGATGTTCAGCCTGTGACGATCGAAGAGAACAGCCGCATCAATATCGCGCGGGTGATCCAGATCGGCGGCACCGGGACGGTGGATGCGACCATCATCCAGAACGGCACGCGCAACTATGCCAATGTGATCCAGGTGGGCGGCACCACCAATGCGGTCATCGGTCAATCCGGTGCGAGCAACACCGCCGAGATCACCCAGATCGGCAATTCCACCAACGCGCTCCTGCTCCAGATCGGAGACATGAATACAGGAGCCGTAAGGCAGTTCGGGCGTTTTAACTGGCTGGCGATCTTTCAGTTCGGCCGATGATGGAGGTGTGACATGAGATTGCTCCCGCTCGCATCCGGAATAGGACTCATGAGCGTGGTCGCGATGGCGCCGGCCGGCGCTGCCGACGGTCACACCACGGTGGTCCAGGACGAGAACGGCACCTCGGTGATCACGCAGAGCGGCGATCCCGCGCAGGCCGAGGTCAAAATCGAGAAGGAGCCCGGGCGCACGACGGTCTACCGGCGCAGTGGTGGCAACACCGCCATCGTGACGCAGGGCACCGGCAACGCGCAGGACTTGCTTGACTGGCTGCGCAAGCAGCAGGGCCGTTGACGCACGAAGGCCCACCGTCCGCGAAGGACGGTGGGCCTCGCCGCGAGCGGGCCTTACCAGCGATAGCCGCCGGTCAGCGTGCCGTTGTTGTTGCCGTCAGGGCCGACGTCGCCCTGTGTCGAACTCGGTGTCGGATGGTTCGTGCCGTTGAGCGCGCCATAGGGCCCCGAGACATCGGGATAATACGCGCGCGGCTGAACCGGCCCGTAGGTGGGCGCGGTGCGGTCCCACCCCACGCGCGGTCCGTTCCAATCATAGCCCTGCGCCGAGGCAGCCGCAGTGCCGGCGACGAGTGATGCCGTGATCAGGCACAGGAGTTTTGACTTGTTCTGCATTGGAGATGCTCCTTGCTTGTGTCGGGGGCCAACGGTTGCACTGCGGGAGCGTTCCGGGATGCGCTCGGCGGGAGCAATCAACTCCGATCAACTGGTTATGAAGCGCGGGCCGCGGAACGAAGTGCCTGAAATGAGCCGGGAATTGCGGGCGTCTTGCCGCACCTGTTCCCCGGTTAAGCCCGTGCCTTAACCAATAATTAATTATACGTTTGCGGGTGGGCGACGGCCCGGCCTAGCGTAGCGGCGGGGAGCCGCTATCGCTTAAGCCAAACGAGTTGGTGCGTATCATGATGTCCAGATCCCATGCGGCGCTATTCGCCTCGCTCAGCGCAGCCGCGCTGCTCCTTAGCCCCAGCGACAGTTTTGCCAGACCCGGCGGCGCCGCGCCGCATGGGGTGACCGCTGCGCCTTCCGGCGCGATGGCGCGTGCGCCGATGGGGCCGGGCGCCCGGTTCCACCGGCGGAATAACCCCTTCGTGTACTGGCCGGGCGGCGGCGGGTTCTTCTACGACGGCGCCGGCTACAGCCAGCCCTTCGGCGATGCCGGGCAGCCGGTCTCCACCGACGTGCGCTACACCTACACCTATGATGTCCCCTGGGACTGGTCGCATCGCTTCCCGCCGAACGTGGTGCCGTCCGACCGGCCCTATGTGCCGAGCTGCCCGACAGAGCAGGTGACGGTGCCCGGTCGCGGCGGCAGCGAGCACACCGTCAACATCACGCGCTGCTACTGAGTTTTAGCCCAGCTCGAAGCTGGTCACGCCGAAGACGCGGTCGATGCGCAGCGGCGGGATCGCGCCCGTGTACATCCGCGCCGTCTCGAACACCGGCGTGAGCCCGAGTGCTTCCGCGAGCGCGATCGCCTCGCGATTGACGGCGGGGACGTCGAGGAAGATTTCGCCGACATCGGCACTCGCAAGCAAAGCCTGCACGATCGCTTCCGCCGCCGCGCGGTCGTCGGCGACGAGCGGGCCGATCTTGCAGCCGGTCCGGCAGGGACGGATCACGCCCCATGCGGCGAGCTTGCCGTCCCGCACGAGGGCGCGGCCGACATGGCCTGATGCATCGATCCAGGCGCGCAGGAAGGCGGTCCGCCGGGCCGGGAAGACGGTGGCATCGTCGGCTTCCACGAGCGCAAACGGAATCGTGTCGAGCGCAACGACGTCAGTGGGCGGCCTCGAGCGCGCGGCGACGATGCCGCCATAGCGGATATTGGCATAGGCCAGCTGGAAGCCGGATTTCCTGTAATTGTCCTGCTGCGCCACGACGCCGTCGAGTCCGATCACGCGCGCGCCCGCATGCGCGATCGCCGCGTTCCAGATGCGCAGGCCATGGCCCGCGCCGCGAAAGCCCGCGCGCACGATGTAGAAGCCGAGGAAGGCGAAGCGATCATCGTAATTGACGCAGGAGACGGTTGCGACCGGCTCGCCATCGATCTCGCCGACGAAGAAGCCTTGCGCGTCGGGAACCGCAAAGCAGGCTGCATCGGCCAGGCCTGGATTCCAGCCCTCGGCCGCGGCCCAGTCGATGGCGAGGGAGATCTCCTCGGGGCGCAGATTGCGGATCAGCAAATCACTCATCTCGGGTTGCTCATGATGGATGCCTTCGACCATGGACCTGCCGACAGGTCTGGCTGTAGAAGGCCTCATGATAGGCCGAGCCTGCGGCTCGCCTCAACTGAAGGGATGATCGGTCATGGCAGCAGAGAAGGTTGCGCTCGTTACCGCCGGCGGCAGCGGCATGGGGGCAGGGGCTGCGCGGCGGCTGGCGGCGGACGGGTTTCGCGTCGCGATCCTGTCGTCCTCCGGCAAGGGCGAGGCGCTGGCGGCCGAGCTCGGCGGGCTCGGCGTCACCGGCTCCAACAAGGAGAATGACGATTTGAAGCGCCTCGTCGACGGCGCCATGGCGAAGTGGGGACGCATCGACGTGCTCGTCAACAGCGCAGGCCACGGGCCGCGTGCGCCCATCACCGAGATTACCGACGAGCAGTGGCACACCGGCCTCGACACCTATCTGCTCAACGTGATCCGTCCGACCCGGCTGGTGACGCCGATCATGCAGGCGCAAAAGGGTGGCGCCATCATCAACATCTCGACGGCCTGGGCGTTCGAGCCCAGCGCGATGTTCCCGACCTCGGCAGTGTTCCGCGCGGGCCTTGCCGCCTTCACCAAGATCTTCACCGACACCCATGCGGCCGACAACATCCGCATGAACAACGTCCTGCCGGGCTGGATCGACAGCCTGCCGCAGCTGGACGCGCGCCGCGACAGCGTGCCGATGAAGCGCTACGGCAAGGTCGAGGAGATCGCCGCGACGGTCTCGTTCCTGGCCTCCGACGGCGCGGCCTACATCACCGGCCAGAACATCCGCGTCGATGGCGGGCTGACGCGCTCGATCTGAAGCGCAGTCTCGAATCGCGCTTCTGGCGGCCTTGTCGTGATGCGACACGGGCATGCGTCGCGCGCCGCTATTGATGGATGAGGCGTTGCTCCCCGGTCACACCCGTCATCCGTTCGTACGATCTGAGGCGCACACTACGTCACAGTCCTTGCGAACTGCGCCGCAGCCCAAGACGAGCAGCGGCGCCCGCCCTATGCCCTAACTGCGCCGGTTGCCTTTTACCTGCGCGCATTCGAAACGCGAGGTCAATCGCGTGGGGCAAGGAGACTGAAATGAAGAAGTTTTTGCTGGCGGCTGCCTCGGTTGTCCTGGGCACCGCGTCCGTTCAGGCGGCCGATCTCGCGGCGCATTACACCAAGGCGCCGGTGATGGCGCCAGTCTACAACTGGACCGGCTTCTACGTCGGCGGCAATGTCGGCGGGCAGTGGGGCAGCGCGAACCCCGCCACCACCACGCTGTTTCCGGTGGCCGCCTATTTCGCGGATTCGAGCGTGACCGCCATCGGGACGGTCGGCGCCCAACACATCAACAGCTCCGGCGTGACCGGCGGCTTCACCGCCGGCTACAACTGGCAGGTCAACAACGCCGTGCTCGGCCTCGAGGGTGACATCAACTATTTCGGCTTCAAGGGCAGCGCGAGCAGCACGGCCGTGTATCCCTGCTGCGCGCCGACCACCTTCACCGTCAATTCGTCGGTCTCGGCCGATTGGCTCGCCACCATTCGCGGCCGCATCGGCTTCCTCGCGACGCCGAGCTGGCTGATTTACGCCACCGGCGGCGCCGCCATCGCCGAGGTGAGGGGCAACTTCAGCTTCACCGACACCTTTGCTGGCGCGACCGAGTCCGGAGCGATCCGCGACACCCGCGTCGGCTGGACAGCAGGCGTCGGCGGTGAGTACGCCGTGGGCAACGGCTGGTCGCTGAAGGCCGAATATCTTTACGTCGATCTTGGCCGCAGCAGCATGACCAGCAACAATTTTAACGTCGGTGTGCCGTTGCCGGCCCAGACCTTCACCCATTCGGTCGATCTCAAGTCGAACATCGTGCGCGTCGGCGTGAACTACAAGTTCGGCGGACCGGTCGTCGCCAGATACTGATCCCGTTCCGATCCTGACGTGGAAAGCCCCGGCCTGGCCGGGGCTTTCTGTTGTGAAAAGGCTTTCTGTTGTGAAGCTCAGCCTGCGTGCGATGGCAGCAGATGCGCCAGCGCGGGCAGGATCTTGTAGCGCGCGATCTCGTGCGGGTACTCGCCGCGGTTGGCGAGCAGGACGATGGCGATCCGCCGCGACGGAACGAGGCCGATATAGCCGGACGCATTGTTGAGGCCACCGGGCTTGTCGATGACAGTGACGCCCGGCAGACGCACGCTCTCCCAGGCCATGCCCTGTCCGAACTTGTCGTCGATGCGGAAGACTTCACGCTGCGTCATCCGCAGCGCTTCGCGCAAATGCGGATCGATCGTCCGGCCGTCAACGCAGGCCGCTGCGAAGGTGGCAAGATCCCGGGCGGAGGAGAACATCTGGCCGGTGCCGGGAAAGTCAAAATAGCTCTGCTGATCGCCGATTGGGCCGATCGCCGTGCCCTGGTCGGAATAGCCCTGGACCACGCGCCGCGTCCAGGCCCCGTCCATGACGGCGCGATTGTCCGCGCCGCGCTCGGGGATGAAGCTGGCGTCCATGGCGAGCGGGCGCAGAATGCGGTGCTGGATCAGCGCACCGATCGGCATGCCGTAGCAGCGCTCGAGCACGAGCTGAAGCAGCACGTAGCCGGCATGGGTGTAGATGCGCTGCCGGCCGGGTGCGACACCGGGCGCCGGCGCGAAGGCGTTCAGCATGGCGACGAACTGCTCGCGCGTGAACTGATCGTTCGGCCAGGGCGGATGGTCGGTCGGCAGCAACAGCCCCGAGGTGTGCGTGACGAGCTCGCCGACGCTGACGCGGCGGATGTATTCGCCGTCGAGCTCGGGAAGATATTTAGGGACGCGTTCGTCGAGCCGCAGCTCGCCGCGGAGCGTACCGAGAGCGACCAGCGTCGCTTCGAACGGTTTTCTTACAGACGCGAGGTTGAACAGCGTGTCCGGCGTCACCTTCCGTTTGGCGGCATCATCGGCAAGACCGTAGTTGAAGAACTCGACATGGCGTCCGGCATAGAGGGCGGCGGCAAGGCCGCCCGCATGGTCGGGCGTTACGGTCGGCGCCAGCTCGCTCGCGACGATGTCGCGCATCTGCGCGATCATGTCGGAATCCGCGGAGGCGCGGCGCGGGCGAAACGCGATCGCGAGGGGAACAAGCGCGGCCCGGGCGAGCGCCCGCCGGGTGAACGATGATGATGTGACAAAAGACGGCACGTGCCCTGACGAACGATGCAATGGTGCCCCCGGTCTCATTAGCGGGAAGCGCCAGGCGGCCCAATTCACAATTGCGCGTTGTGGGTTCCGCATGCCACCTGCGAACAAATTACTTAGCTTGTGAGCTAACAATCGTTGACGTCCGCCGTTGGCCGTATATAGTTAGCTTCATGGCTAACCAATCGCCCCGCCTCGACCAGATTTTCGCAGCGCTCGCCGATCCCACCAGACGGGCGATCGTGATGCGGCTGTGCGCCGGCGAGGCCTCCGTCGGCGAGCTCGCCGATCCCTTCGCCATGGCGCTGCCGAGCTTCATGAAACACATCCATGTGCTGGAGACGAGCGGGCTCGTGCTGTCGGAGAAATCCGGCCGCGTGCGCACCTGCCGCCTTAGCCCGGATGCGCTGCTCGGTGCGGAGGACTGGTTCCAGCAGCAGCGCGCAATCTGGGAGGCGCGGCTCGACCGGTTCGAAGCCTACGTGATGAAGCTCAAGAAAGAGAAGGAGGGGGCGGCCGCCAAGCGGCCGTCCCGAACAACCAAACGGAAAGGTTCTGAGTGATGACGAATTCTGCCAATCCCGCTCTGTCGCAATGGTCGCTCGACCGTGAGATCGTGATGTCGCGCGTGATCGACGCGCCGCGCGATCTGGTGTTCGAGGCGTGGTCCGACCCGAAGCACCTGCCGCAATGGTTCGGGCCGAAGGGGTTCAAGGTCGAGACCTTCGAGATCGACGTACGCGTCGGCGGCGTCTGGCGCTTCAACATGATCGGCCCCGACGGCACGGTCTATCCGAACCGCATGCGCTTCCGCCGCATCGAGCGGCCGCAGCTGATGGAGATGGATCACGGCGTCGACCAGGACGAGGATCCCGGCATGTTCCGCTTCACCGTCACCTTTGCCGAGCAGAGCAATGGCAAGACCGTGCTGATGATGCGCCAGCTGGCCTCGAGCACCGCGCAGCGCGATGGCATGATCGGCTTCGGCGCTGTCGAATATGGCTATCAGACGCTGGACAAGCTCGCGGCCTATGTGGCGGGCATGAAGCGGTGAAGACAAAGCGGTCCCGGCGAAGGATTCGCCGGGACCGCTTTCGTACACCTCGAAGGATCGGTTTCCGAAGAGGGCGATCGACGAGGCAACTGAAGCGCGATGAGATCAGGATGAATCGTCATCGCGCTTTATTTATCATTTGAGCATGATCTCTTCGGAAACCGCCGCACACTTTTCC